>JADFYT010000061.1 GCA_015232935.1 Desulfamplus sp. | reverse complement strand
CAGGCGGAGCCGAGCACCTTTGACCACGCCCAAAGGACGTGGTTTTCTACAGACAAATAAAAATGCATTCTGATTTTCATGATTCAAACAAAAACAAATGCCGGATATCTGGAATCAGCCCCGAACACAGGCTGCTTCGCTGCAATTGATGTCTGATTGAAAGTCCTGAGCAACAAAAAAATGAATAGGCTATCGAGCTTGAGGATTTTCCTTGAGATTTTTTTTAAAAAAATATATTTAATGAAGCATCTGTTAAACAATAAATGGTCTTCAAAATATAATATTTGAGGTAAAAATGGGAATACACGAAAGAAAACAGCGGGAGAAAGAGCAGAGACGCAAACAGATCATAGAAGCTGCCAGAAAAGTATTTTCCGCGAAAGGATTCAACAAGGCTACAATGGAAGAGATTGCAGGAGAAGCCGAACTCAGCCCTGGTACGCTCTATCTTTATTTTAAAAACAAGGAGGAGCTTCACACCTCACTGTCTATTGATATTCTTGAGTATATCACAGCACAGATGAAAAAATTCATTGACCGTCAGGATATCAATGCAGAAGAGAAGATGAACATACTCAAAGATACCTTTATTGATGTATATGAGTATGATCCCATGGTATTGATAAATCTGTTCCATCTTCAATCCGGTGAAACCCTCAAGAATCTCTCTCCAGAAGTGCTCGAAGAGCTGACTGAAACATCATCAGATGCACTGTCTGCTATCACCTCCGTTGTCAGTGAAGGTATTGATCAGGGACTTTTTGCCAAGAGACACCCTGTTGCCATGGCAGATATCATATGGGCGACCTATTCCGGTGTTGTCCTGTGGGTTGACAGCAAGCGTCTTTTGAACAATGAAAAGGATTTTGTCAAACAGACCCTTGAAACAGCATTTGAGATCATGCTCAATGGTTTTAAAATAAAATAGCCGCAAGTTATGTTTCAGAAGCATCTGATGTTCTTTCAAGGTTTGACTGTTGGATAGTCAAGCCAAGGGGCGAGGTATTAACCCAAGCTACGCAATAAATCAATTGACTATACCCTCTCCAACACAAGGGAATGATTCAGCTTTTTAATAAATTGCCCTATAAAGTAAGCAAAGTCTATGAAGAGGATATGCTTATAATGAGCTGTCTTTTTTCAGAACCTGCCTGAACATATCCTCAGTAAAGAGTCATAAAAAAATACGCCCATTCAAGAGCTTGATCTCCGCCGGTCTTCGACAGCGACAAGCCACAGTTGCTCACTGCTCTTTGCTGACGACATTGCCAACACCCCATTTCTGTGAGATACGGTCAAAGGTTTTGTTTTCGACGATTTTTCTCTTGCCAAGATCAAAGGCATTCAGGATATCCGGCACCCTGGGGTTTGTTTTAACACCTGCCACATATTCAATTGATGCATCAAACGATGGCAGTTTTTTATACTTTGTGTTCCATTTCTCGTTTTTAAGGGCATAGTCAAAATTGATTTCATACCCTGCAAAACCAGATATTCGACCCATGTCAAGCATTTTGAATCCCTGTATTATTTTAGTCATATCATCTTTTTTTATCTTGCTGTTTTTGCTCCATTGACTCCCAAGATTCCAGCCCCTGACCTGTCCTATAGTCAATCCGTCAAGAGATTCAATCCCGTTCCACTCTATTGTTGAGTCCAGCGGGACATAAACAAGAAAGTTTACCTGATCTACAGATTCTCTTGAAAAATAGAAGTTTACCTCTCTCTCTTGACTCTTGATCATGGGAAAGACAACATCTTCTATCCCCGCCTCTGTGTCATATACCGCCCTTTTCCAGGGATAGACGCTCAGCTTTATTGTGTATCCTTCGGCATGAAAACTCTCCCTTAATATATCCCAACTATATCCTTGAAGATTTGCAGAATCAGATCCAGGTGGAATTGACTCTCCTGAGCTTTTCTTGTCACTTTTGGAAAAGCAGTACGGCGAATAGTCATCCAGAGTGGCTACGTTGACAATTTTTTCCTGTGCATACACAGCAGAGCTTGTCAGCATGAATATTATTATTATCATAGTGACGATTGCTGTACGGGATGACGTTCCAGGTGGTAAGTTTTTCAAATACAGTGTTTTCATTACTTGCTCCTTGTTTTGGTTCTGGATAGCACCGTTGTTTTGGTTCTGGACAGCACCGTTGTTTTGGTTCCGGGCAGCACCGTTGTTTTTGGTTTTAAGCAGCACCATTGAGTACCTGCCTGATGGTGTTTGTCAGATCAGATTTGACTATTGGTTTCATAAGCATGGCTTTGATCCCGATCTCTTTTGCCTTTTCAGGGGTAAGGTTGTAACTGAAACCGGTACACAGTATAACAGGCATAAGAGGGCGGATTTTGAATATCTCTGTTGAAAGCTGAACACCCGACATGTCAGGCATGGAGAGATCTGTTATGACAAGATCAAATGAATATGGATTTTTTGCAAATGCCGCTAAGGCTTCTGTGCTGCTGATAAATGGTTTGACCTGGTATCCAAGCATATTGAGCATTCTTGCAAGAGGCCTGATTATTATATCTTCATCATCAACAAACAGTATTGTTTCATCTCCTTTCGGGGTCGCATTTTCTCTTGCAGACAAACCTTGAGGATCTTGATTCTGAATGGCCGGCATAAAAACATCAAATGTAGTTCCCTCACCAGGAACACTTTTAACGCGGATTTCTCCATTATAAAGCCTGACGATACCATGAACCACCGAAAGGCCAAGTCCTGTCCCTTTATCTTTGGATTTGGTTGTAAAATAGGGGTTGAATATTTTTCTGAGGGTAAGTTCATCCATCCCGATGCCGGTATCTGAAACCGAAAGATGTATATAATTGACGTGCTTGCTGTCGAAAGCTTCCTCCTGTGCCATGCAGCTTGTTTTTATGCCGTTGCTGCTGTCTCTATCCAGCTTCCCGCTTTTGTGAGTCTTTATGTCGTCATTGTCATTATCTGTGTTGTCATGTCTGGTTACGTTATCAAGTTTTACAGTCAGAGTGCCTCCTGATGACTCCATCGCATGAAAGGCATTGACAATAAGATTCATTGCAATCTGATAGAACTGTGTTGAGTCGGCCATTATCATATTGCATTCAGGATTGATTTTATATTCGATCCTGATGCTTTTAGGAATAGTTTTGCGAATCAGTTTGATAACCTCCTTCACTATCAAGGAAGGCTGCAGTGGCTGAATTTCCTGGTTAACCTCCTTGCTGAATGTAAGAACCTGTTTAACAAGCTCTTTTGCCCTGATGGCAGCCGAGTGGATACGATCCACATATTCAGTTAAACTGCTGGTATCCAAAGGAGAATTCTGATTCTGCAAATCCCGGGTTTGATCGAACTGTGGATCAGAAAGCTTATGCTGTGAATCCGATAGTGCTTCTTGCAACAATTCTGAATACGCTGTAATAGGAAAGAGGATGTTATTGAAATCATGGGCAATACCTCCGGCAAGAACTCCGATGGCCTCCATCTTTTGAGCATGCTGAAGTTGCCTTTGAAGTTCCTGATGCTTCTGCTCCATTGCCACCCGTTCTGTGATGTCTCTTGACAGCCCTATTATCACATTCTTGTCATTCCAGCTGCTTAAAACGACTTTTGTCTCGACAGGAATCTCTTGACCGGTACTGGTAAGCAGCGGAATATCGCATTGAGTTCTCTCTTCTGATAGCATCTGGCCCATTACAGCAACCACATCAGTTCTTCTGTCAGATGGGTGAATATTGAGAACATGCATATTTTTCAGAGACTCTTCCGTGTAACCAAGCCTTTGGCTTGCTGACCTGTTTGTGTGCAGTATTTTTCCTGAATAATCAATCACAAAGACCATGTCAGGTATCGACTGAAACAGGGCTTCGAGTCTTCCGGCAGTATTTTCAAGGGAGGACTGGGCATCCATTTTACATGTAATATCAAACATTGAAGTAAAGATGCATGCCTGATTTTGAAACTGGATAATTTGTGCTGAAAAGATACCGTAATGCAACGATCCTGAGCTTGTCAGAAAGGGAAATTCCGTATTGTGGATAGATTTTTTTTTGATCAACAATTCAACTATCTCGTTCCTGGTATCCTTGTTTGTGTAAAAGCCCATGTCCAGTATGCTTGTGCCTGTACACATTTCTCTCGACAATCCAAGGATTTTGAGCATGCTGTCATTGATCGCGAGGATCTGCCCATCCTGAATTTTCGTTATTATTATACCGGCAGGTGTTGTATTGAACATTGTGGAACAAAGCGTATCCAGCTCTTCTTGACTGTATTGCGTTTTTTTTAAAGTTCCGGTGGCATATGGGAAACTCATCTTTGTACCTCGTTTTGATTTGAGCACAGCGGAATAGGGTCGTTAAACCTGTTTTTCCAGCACAGAAAAGAGAACCTGCTCCATCTCTTCGCGAATCTGCTGTTTTTTGTATTTGAATCTGCTTTTTGTGCATACACTTTGAAAAAAACGGCTGCACACCTTTTTGGTTTTATCATTCCATCCGGATGAGAAGCCTTTTTTGAGATTTGCCGTTATATCATCGGCCACAGACTCGTCAATCTCCCTGCGCGAGTGCGCCCAGTTAATAATACTGCCATGAAAGATCATCATCCTGTCCAGAAGAATGTACATCAACTGAAGATTGCAAACAGGTCCCATTTTGACCTGATCCTTGCCAAGTTTGACCCCTTTGAATGTTATATCCGCGATACGCCTGCCGCTTAACAGGGCAGAGCCTGCTCCCAAAATCCCCCCGATGGCTGAAAATACACCAAAAGTAATGCCGGCGGCAATCACATCAATAACTACTCCGGTCGCACCGCCTACCATTCCAGCGGCAATTGCTACTTCCCCTGGAGAGAGTCCTAAAAACTGCCATGTCTTTTCACTGAAAAGATCCTCGTGGAGCAGTGAGTTTGAGGGCAGTGTGCAGTCAAAGATGTTGTGCTTGAAAAGCTTTCTGATCTTTTCATGGGTAAGCCTCTCCATTGCTTCAATTTTCTTGATGAACTGCTTCTGAAGTCTGATTTTAGCATCATTGAATGTCTCGGATTCTCCAATGTTTTCGGTCATTGTAAAGGTCAGGATATGTTCCAGCATCTCTGTTGTCATGGCTGCCGCAAGCCTGTTTCGGTGCTTCCAGTCCTCTTTGAACTTCTCGATAACCATTGCAATTGCTGGTTGCCAATCCTGATCAACACCTTTGAGGCTCTCTAACAGGTCAATCCTTTCAGACCAGGTTGCCTTATGGGCATTGAACTGCCGTATCGAGTTAAAATGCTTTCTGAACTCATTTTGCCACTGATTCAGATGAACAGGCTCGTTGCCCTTGCAGTTGACAATGGACATCCTTGGCCTGCCCGTCATTCTGAGGATCTCCATCTCGATGCGATCAGTTTGCCTGACAGGTCTTGAGCCATCTACAACAAAAATGATTCCGGCCCCCCGTGCCACAGGAGTTAAAAGCTCGCACTCATCCTTGAAATCAGGATTATTGCAATGAGTATCTATAAATGTTTTTAGAAGAAGCTCATCAGGGCCTGAGTAATTCTTCATCCAGGCAAGGGTCTCTCTGGGGTTCTGAAATCCTGGAGTATCAGTGAATCTTATAATCTCCTGCCCGTCAATCAGGACAGGCAGAATCTGGCAGACAACAGTCTCTCCGGGCATGGGGCTTATCTTGACTGTATCATCTTCTGCCAGGGTAGAGACAACTGATGACTTGCCCTCATTAGGATGGCCTATGATTGCAAATTCAGGAATTTTCTCCATTATTACATGTTTGTCCATTATTGAATAACCTTTTCCATAACGAGCCAGGGATCTGCAATTGTTGACAGCTTTGTTTTCCATATCTCCCAGTCAGATGTGTCAACAGGGGTGAAAAAACTTGTTGATCCATGTTTGGTGTTATAGTTGAGATCTGTGCTGTTTGTCTCAGTATATTCTGTCTTGGCATGTTCTTTGTATGTTTCAACATGCCTGCCTGTAAGAGCCACGATTATGCGGGTTTTTTTGTCCAATACCTTTCTTAGTGATTTTATAAAATTAAGAGTCTCCCTTATTGGCGGCTGCCACGCCTCCTGAAGCATCACGACACTCCAGTTATCATATCCAAAACCGTCAGGCTTTTCTTTTGTTTTTTTTACATTGACAGCAGTGGCATACTCGGTTTGAACATATTCAAGCTCCTTTTCAAAATCAATACCGACTACAACTGTTTTTCTGACATCATACAGGTGTCTTGTTTTCATTAACTCCATGAAAAATTCTTTATCCATGGCTTCATAGATATCTTCCGGAACAAGGGCAATACATGGGGTAATCTTGATTGGCGGAGGTATATGACCCAAAAGAGAAGAAGATGCGTCCTTGAAATCAGAAATTGCGGACGATTGCTTATATGGATCAGCAGCTTCATGACCAGAAGTGTCAGAAGGCTTTTTATGCGTATTGGCAGCCTGAATATCAGAAACAGCAGTAGTATCAGAGATAATTGGCGTTTGTTCAGGTGTATGCGACAATTCAGGTGCATGCGACAGTTTTTCGATTGAAGGTGCATGGGGTAATTGTTTGCCGGAGTCAGGCACTGCATCATACATAACCATGCGGCGAAGCAGCCTTGAGCACTCCCTGTGATCAAACTTTTGTTGTTCAAGAGATTTTTCAAGGCAGACAAGGCCGGACAGAAACATTATAATTCTGGGCAAAAGCCCGTAAAAAACAATCGTCAGGCACATGAACGGCCACCATGAAACCAGGTCGTTTGTAGCAAGGTGGTAAATACCATCCTTGAGGACAATCCGGCTTCCAATGATCTGGTCAATATCTGGAAACCCTGTTCCGGCAGGAAGAATCCATCTCCATGGTATGGCAACCATGGAGACCACTTTATAGACCATATCGGCACTCATCTGAAGGGTTGATTGCCATCCAAAAGCAGTATCAAAAAAAAGAATGCGGGAAATTGTCGATAAAAGAATACCAGCGTTAAAGGCTATTCCAAAAAGCTGCATGATAATAAAAAGCGGCCAGAAAAAAAGCAGTCCATATACCTGCTTGCCCTCGTTGATTATCGCCAGGGTTGCCTCAACAGCATCTATTTTTTCAGAAGAGATCTTTTCAAGGGATTTTCTGGAAAGCATCATAAGGCTTTGTTTAATAACAAAGCCAAGAAAAGGGTACGGAACAAATCTTTTTTGCTGCATAAAACCAGACCTTGAGGCAAGAAAAAATCCGGATAGCACCATTATAAGGCAGAGTTGTGGAAAAAGGGTTATGGCAAGAAACCATGAGACATTCAATGGCTGATGTCCGGTGTACGAAAAAAAAGCAAGACAGACTGAAATTCCTGCCATAAAGCCGGCAATCAGGAAAATAACTCTTAGAAGGCCCAAACACTCTTCATACATATTTCCAGGAGAAAAATTCCGGTGAGTGTCATTTATCCTTACTGGATTTTCATTTGCGGTCTTTCTGATTGATTCAAGCCAGATCAGAAATATTTCTGAGGGTGAAGTCAAACCTGATGGAAGGATCTGGTTAATGTAGATCTCTGTGTCCCGTTTTTTAAGATAATTGTCATCGCTAATGGTCATATCCTGTCTCAGGCAATATTCAAAATCAATAATGCGACCCAATGTCCATTTTGCCTTTTTCACATATCCTCCTGAAGTTCATACACAGCTTTTTTTATGTTTTTCATGCCTTTTTTTATATCATATACATTGCATTAAAATAATATGCAAATCCAAGGGCAACTCGAAGGAATCTGACCGGTAAATTTACGAGATAAACAGTTTGAAGTTTACAAAGGAACTAATCTGGAGTAAAGAATCATATCAAAAATGGTAAACCGGGTAAAAAAACACAGTGATCATTTAGATATAAAAAGAGACTGAAATGCAAGATACTGTTATGAGCGACACTGTCAATATTTCTCACTGGCTCAAAAAAAACAGCTTGAAACATCCATACAAAAGGGCAGTGGTATATCCCTCTTCAAGAGACAGTCATGGCAGGGTTTTATACAGCCAGATGACCTTTGCTCAGCTTGATACTGAATCAGACTACCTTGCCTATGGATTAAGAGATGCGGGAATCAAAAGAGGAACCAGAACCATATTGATGGTGCCTCCGGGCATGGATTTTTTCTGTACCACCTTTGCACTGTTCAAAATAGGGGCTGTCCCTGTTGTGGTAGATCCAGGCATGGGAATAATGAGAATGCTCTCCTGCTTTAGACAGAGCAACCCCGAGGCGTTTATAGGAATTCCAAAGGCTCATCTGTTAAGGCTTGTCTATCCAAAATACTTTAAATCAGTATATACATGGATCACTGCCGGAAGAAAATGGTTCTGGGGCGGGCACTCATTAAACAACATGTTCAAGGTCGAGGACAAACCTTTTCCCACAGTTGCCACATTAAAAGATGAAATTGCCGCAATTTTGTTTACCACCGGAAGCACAGGCCCTGCAAAGGGAGTTGTATATACCCATAACAATTTTGATGCCCAGATCAGGCAGATACAGTCTCATTTCAATATTGGCGAAGACGAGATAGACCTTCCAACCTTTCCCCTTTTTGCACTGTTTGATCCGGCTCTTGGCATGACCGCAATTATTCCTGACATGGATCCAACCAGACCCGCCCGTGTCAACCCCGAGAAGATAATAGAAGCTATTGAGGATCATGGGATTACAAATATGTTTGCATCTCCCGCGCTGCTTAACAGAGTCGGAAAATATGGCAGGGAGAATGAAATTATTCTGCCGTCTCTTCGTCGGGTAGTCTCTGCCGGAGCTCCGGTAAGTCCAGACAATATTGAACAGTTCTCATCCATGCTCAATCCCGAAATTCAGATTCACACCCCTTATGGTGCAACAGAAGCGGTTCCAGTCATATCCATTGGAAGCCATGAAATCCTTAAAGAGACCAGAAAACTCAGTGAACAGGGTTTTGGCATATGTGTGGGACGACCTATTGGCGACACTCAGATAAGGCTTATCAAGATAAGCGATGAACATATAGGGGAATGGTCGGATGATCTTCTGGTTGAGGAGAATGATGTTGGTGAAATCATAGTGAACGCTCCTCTTGTGACAGCACGCTATTTTCAGAATCCAAGGGCTGATCTGTTTGCCAAAATAATTGATGGGGATGGTGGCATATGGCATCGTATGGGAGATCTTGGCTGGCGTGACGGCAAGGGGAGAATCTGGTTCTGCGGCAGAAAAAGCCACAGGGTCACTACCCGTAATGGCACCTTGTTCACCATTCCTTGCGAATCCATATTCAATAACCACAAAAATGTATTCAGAAGTGCTCTGGTAGGTATCGGGCCAAAAGATATGCAGACTCCGGTGATCTGCATTGAGCCTTCTGTACAGATCAAAGACAAGGAGTCCTTTATTGAAGAGCTTTTTGAGATGGCCGGCTCACAACCTCTGACCCAGGATATAGAACATATTCTGATTCACAAGTCTTTTCCGGTAGATATCAGGCACAACTCAAAAATATTCAGGGAGAAACTTGCTGTCTGGGCTGCAAAGAAACTGGGAGAAGAGGTGCCGCAAGAGGAGAGACGGCATAGTTAAAAGGCGTTGCAGAACAGTGATAGTCGAATTTCCAGATTTGTAAGTTACTTTATCCTGATTGCTAATCTTCTTTCAAGGTTTGACTGTCGGGTAAAAAAACGCTTGCAAGACTGAATCATCTTAAAATCTACCCGACACGTTAAACTTCAAGCAAGACTAATCAGGCAGCAGATCATAAAAATAGAGCATGGCATCAGATCTGGTTACAATGCCAATTATCTTGTTGTTTTCTATAACAGGTATCCTGCCTATATCATGCTTTATCATGAGCCTCGCAGCATCAATGGCACTTTTCTTGTGGTCAATGGTTATGACGTCCCTGCTCATAAATGCCTTTACCGGAGACTGCATGTGGTTATTTTTTCTTATTTTTCTGAAATCCCTTCTTGAAATAATTCCAATGACATGATCCTCGCTGTCAACCACAGGCACGCCGGAACAGCCTGTATCTCTTAAAATCATGGCAGCCTCTTCAACCGGAGTATCCTCAGAGACTGTGACAACCGGATATGACATTATATCGCTTAGCATTACCGATGACTGCTGATTGCCTTTGATCATCTCGATGATCATCTCTTCAATCACATCGGGATTGGTGGATTTAAGCAGAGCGGAACCGGCTCCCGGGTGTCCTCCTCCCCCCATGCTTCTCATTATCATCCCGATATTTAGCTGTTCAAGATTGCTTCTCCCGATAACCATGCAGGTATCTCTTTCAGTGTCCCTGAAAATTCCAAAAGCAGCATCCACATTGACAATCTCTCTGTACATATGAA
>JADFYT010000060.1 GCA_015232935.1 Desulfamplus sp. | reverse complement strand
ATTGGGTAGATTGGAACCGACACCTTCTCTTTCACACAAATATTGTACTTGTTAAGTCATTTTGCAAAAGTCCATAAGTAGATGGATAAAAGTTTTTTCCCATTCTGGATAATATATTTGCTTGATATTATTGAAATATCGAAAATACTAACCAGTAAAAATCATGGTACAGGTACTTAGTTATGCTATCATCATTGTGGCCGGGTCGATGAGGTGTCTTTCGTTGACCTTTGCCCCATCCTTTAGAATAACCACTTCAATCTTGTCCTCTTTGGGTTGCAGATATATTGCCTTTTCAAACAGATCTTTCACCTTGTCAAGCTGTATCGGAAATCCCTGGTCGGTAAATGCCTCTTCCCTGTGGCTTTTCATTGAGAACCACAGTGCTAATGAAAATTCACCTGCAAGCTCTGAGAGTTTGTTGAGAACCGCAGAACAGTCTCTGTCAAAGTCAAGGCCATCCACAACGATCATCGAAGGTATCTCAAGACCGTTTTTTTTCAAACTGACAAGGTAATCCCTTATGTTATGGGGGCTGAATGTATTTTCCTGGCATGTAATGCCAAATTTGCATGGAGCCAGATCTTCCCATAGTCGTGTGGCTTTTTGAGGATCAATGTATCCTACACTGTCAATAAGGTTGTTGTAACCCTCCTTATAACGCAAGTTTATCTTGTCAATAGGATCATCAAGGCTTATATGAATTACTTTTTTGCCTTCAAGAAGCCAGGATATCGCAATCTGCACAAGAAATTGTGTTTTCCCCACCCCAGCTCTGGAAATAACTGTACCGAATCTGCCCTGGTCCAGATATTCGCTTCCAAGAATCTGTACCACAGGACTTTTTTGAATTAGATCTTTTCTCAGCATTTTTCCCTCTCTTTTTTTTCCTTATTTTTTCTTTTTGTCTTCTTCTTTTGCTTTTATAATGGCCTCTGCCACAGACTGGGGAACCTGTTTGTACGAAGAGAATTCCATGGAAAACTGTGCCTTGCCCTGGGTTGCGGATCGAAGTATGGTTGAAAAGCCGAACATTTCCGAGAGGGGAACCTGGGATTCAATAACAGACATGACACCCTCTTCCTGAGATCCCAGTATAATACCGCGACGCTGATTGATAAGTCCCATGCAGGAGCCCTGAAACTCATTGGGGGTCTCTATTACCACCTTCATGATAGGCTCATGGATGACGGGTTTGGCTTTAAGATATCCTTCAAGAAAACCGCCTCTTGCCGCGGCCTGGAATGCCATTTCAGAAGAGTCAACCGCGTGAAACGCACCATCCATAAGAGTGACTCTCACACCGGTTACAGGAAACTCCAGTTTGGGGCCTTTGTCCATACAGCCCTTGAATCCCTTTTCGCATGCTGGAATAAAGTTGGTCGGAATCCTTCCTCCGGTAACCTTGTTGACAAACTCAAACTCTTCCTCGCATGGTTCCACAAATCCGGCAACCCTTCCATACTGACCCGAACCGCCTGTCTGTTTCTTGTGGGTGTAATTAAATTCGGCTTTCTGGGTAATTGTCTCTCTGTATGCGACTCTTGGCTGTCCTGTCTGAACTTCTGCCTTGTACTCTCTTTTCATGCGTTCAACATATACCTCAAGGTGAAGCTCGCCCATGCCTTGAATTATAGTTTCATTGGTCTCTTTATCGACATAGGTTCTGAATGTAGGATCCTCTTTGGTAAATCTGTTCAAGGCTTTGGACATGTTGATCTGGGCCTTGTTGTCCACAGGGGTGATAGAAAGGGATATAACAGGTTCCATTATGTGCATGGCAATCATGGAATAGTTGATGCCAGGACTTACAAATGTGTCTCCCGAGGCACAGTCAATTCCAAACATGGCACCTATGTGACCCGCCGGAATCTCTTCTATGTCCTCCATTTCAGCGGCATGCATTCTTATAAGCCGTCCAACTTTTGTCTTTTTGCCGTCACGGCTGTTTATGATGGTGTCTCCCTTTTTCAATCCTCCCTGATATACACGGATATATGTCAGCTGCCCATATTGACCATCTTCAAGTTTGAATGCAAGGGCCACGGTAGGTTTGTTAAAATCGCTTGTGAGAGCTACGCTTTCTCCATTTTTGTCATGGTCAATAGCTTCGTTATTGATATCAACAGGAGCAGGCAAAAACTTGATAACCGAATCAAGAAGAGGTTGAACCGCCGTGTTTTTGTAGGCAGAACCCATGAAAACAGGAGTCATCTCTCTCGCGATTGTCCCTTTTCTGACAGCATCAACGACAAGAGCCTCTGGAATTTCCCTCTCTTCAAGAATGGCTTCTGTCAGTTCATCGGAGAAGATGGAGACCGCGTCAATCATCTCTTCTCTTTTTGCTTCGGCCTCTTCCTGAAGTTCCGCCGGAATATCCTTGACAATGACATTCTCGCCATTATCCCCCTCAAAATAGAGGGCTTTCATTGAGATCAGATCAACAACACCCTTGAGTTTATCCTCAAGCCCGATTGGAATCTGCATCAAGATTGAATTGTGTCCAAGTTTGTCTCGAAGCTGTTTGGCTACCCTGTAGGGATTAGCACCGCTTCTATCACATTTGTTGACAAACGCGATACAGGGAACCTGATACCTTTTCATCTGCTGGTCCACAGTTATTGACTGGGACTGTACGCCAGATACAGAGCACAGAACCAGGATAACTCCATCCAATACCCTGAGTGACCTTTCTACTTCCACTGTAAAGTCCACATGACCCGGGGTATCAATGATATTTATATCGTTTTTATTCCATTCACAGTGAGTTGCTGCAGATGCAATGGTTATACCGCGTTCCCGTTCAAGATCCATAGAGTCCATTACGGCACCTGCCCCGTCTTTTCCCTTTACTTCATGAATCTGGTGAATCCGGTTTGTGTAGAAAAGTATTCTCTCTGTCAGCGTGGTTTTGCCAGAATCAATGTGGGCACTGATTCCGATATTCCTTACTCTTTTCAAATCCTTAAGCATGATAAGACTTGTCCTTTGACTTAACATTAAATGCACAATTTCAACTTTCCATCAGGTATCCCACACAATCGATGGTTTCTGTTTTTCTGTGCCTTTGAATGGTGTTTAGCTATTGATAATTTAGCTATTGATAAATGAAATTTCCCCTGCTAAAATCAGCAGGTTAAGTTTTGTGTGCACATCTTGAAAAAATCTTGCAATTATAGTTTTAATAATTTGACGTGTCAAGAATTAAAAATCAGATATGTAAAGAAAGAACAAATCCGCATATCAAGTAAGCAGGTCTCTTGAAAAATCCTGAACAGGCATTTTTTTTAGTCTGATACTCCCCGATTTTATTGGCCTAAGATTTTGGCAAATTGACTTTTACGAGCCCATCAAGCAAGAGAATCAAAAAAATGAAAAAAAATGATAATACATCATCCTTTGGTAGGGACTGGAAACAAACTGTTGCTATGGGGGCATTGGCTTTTGGTATTGAACTCTCCTCAAAGCAGCTTGATCTGCTGGCATTTCACGCCGGTGAGCTTATAAAATGGAACAACAGGTTCAATATAACAGCAATTGTTGATCCCTTTGAAATGGCTCTTAAACATTTTATTGACTCAATTGCCATTGCTCCTTTTATTCCTGATGGTTCAAAGGTGATTGATCTTGGTACTGGCGGCGGATTTCCTGGCATGCCGCTGAAGGTTGCAAATCCCACTCTTGAAGTGGTTATGGCTGATTCATCACGGAAAAAGGCAAGTTTTCTTGATAATCTTATAATCCAAAGCAATCTGTTGGTGCAAAATACTCTGTTAATCCAGAACAATCTATCTCAAGGCCGTATAGCCTGCCAGAACGATCTAAATGGAATCAAGGCTATTCATTGCCGTGCAGAAGAGCTTGGAAAAAATCCTGAATACGCTCGTCAATTTGATTTTGTTGTGTCAAGAGCATTTACATCTCTGGACAGATTTACAGAGATGGCACTTCCATTTCTAAAGAGCAGTGGCGTTATACTTGCCATGAAAGGAGAACTCAAGCCGGATGAACTTGCCCCTGTTATGACCAGGGAAGATATTTCAATAGAAGTATCTGAATACGTTCTTCCTTTTGAGCAGCACAAACGGTGTATTGTAACTGTAAGACCTACAAAATTGGCGTTCAACAAAATCAACGTGTTATTGTGCTGAAAAATGCTCATTTCAGACTTTTTACGAACACTACCGCATTTGTATTTATAGTTAAAATGCATTATGGTTTTCATGTTAGTGGATGGTTGGAAAATTCTGTCATGACAGTTTGAACAGTGAAAAAATTGGCAATAAAACAGGGAGGGGAGAATATGTTCAGAGATATCAAAGTTATTGTAGAAAAACATTTTGATGGTTATGTTGCGTATCCTTTGGGTTTAAAAGGGGTTATAATAGGAGAGGGCAATACCTATGAAGAAGCATTGTCTGATCTAAAGTCAGCAATCAGTTTTCATATAGAAACTTTCGGAGAAACCGTGCTGGATGATTATCCGGTTATGGAAGCCTTTGTAATAGATACAAGGGTATCTGCGTAATGACAAAATTTCCCTCAGATCCTCCTATTTCTGATGTTATAAAAGCTTTTAGCCTTCTGGGTTTTAAAATAGTGAGAACAGGTAATCATATTTCAATGGTGAGAGAAAATGAAGATGAAACTTTTACGCCCTTGACAATACCTAATCATCGAACCTTAAAGGGATCTACACTTCGCACTATTTTGACCCAGGCAGGCATTAATCGAAATGATTTTTTAGATGTGTATAAAGCATGATTATTTTGGCATTCTTTATTTGCCAGTTGAAACTTTTTATAGACATCTCCTCATGTTTTTGAGGAGTTCCTTTTGAAAAATTTCAACTATTTTTTAGAATATGTGAATAATGTAATTTTTGTTTTTTTTAGATTTTAACTTGAGGAATCAAATTCAATATGGATAAAATTGAAATCACAGGCGGGATACCATTAGAAGGGAAGGTGCGGATCAGCGGGGCGAAAAATGCGGCACTGCCCCTTCTTGCGTCCTCTATTCTGGTTCAGGGCCCTGTGGATTACACAAATATTCCCGACCTTATGGATATCAAAAGCATAAAAATGCTTCTCGAAGATCTTGGTGCAACAACAGAGACATCAGGTTCAGATATCCGGATTGACGCATCAGCCATCAATAAAGCTGAAGCAGAGTATGATCTTGTAAGGAAAATGAGGGCATCCATTCTTGTGCTTGGGCCCCTGGTTGCAAGATTTGGCCATGCAAGAGTCTCTCTTCCGGGAGGGTGTGCCATTGGTGCAAGACCCGTTGATCTGCATCTAAAAGGTCTTGAAGCCATGGGTGCAAAAATATCTATTGAGCATGGATATATTGAGGCAACAACTTCAGGAAGGCTCAAGGGCAGTGAATTTTACTTTGATGTACCTACTGTGACAGGTACAGAGAATCTGATGATGGCCGCCACCCTTGCCCAGGGTACAACTGTTTTGAGAAACTGTGCGAGAGAGCCCGAAATCATTGCCCTTGCTGATGCTTTAAATCTCATGGGAGGCGATGTCTCAGGTGCCGGAACCGCTGTTATCAGAATCAATGGAGTTGAAAAAGGGTATTGCGGAAAAGGATCAGAACCATCACTTGATTCAGCATCCATACACGTGATTCCGGACAGAATCGAGGCAGGAACCTTTATGGTAGCCGCGGCTGCAACAAAAGGAGATGTACTGGTACAGGGGGGAGAACCTGAACATATGGGCGGCATTATCAACAAGCTGAGACAGAGCGGAGCCTCGGTTGATATAACGGAAGAGGGGATACGGGTCAAAGGGGTGGAAAAAATCAAAAGTACAGATATAAAAACACTTCCATATCCTGGATTTCCAACAGACATGCAGGCACAGTTCATGGTCTTGATGTCCATTGCGGAAGGAAACAGCGTTGTCCATGAGACTATATTTGAAAACAGGTTCATTCATGTCAATGAGTTGCAGAGAATGGGTGCTGACATATCCATTTCAGGCGGAAACTACGCCATGGTCAGAGGGGTAAAATCCCTGTCAGGTGCCCAGGTGATGGCGTCTGACTTGCGTGCAAGTGCCTCCCTTGTGATTGCAGGGCTTGTTGCCAGAGGAACCACAACCATCAACAGGGTTTATCATATTGACCGAGGCTATGAATCTATCGAGAAAAAATTTTCAGGTCTTGGAGCACAGATCAGGCGGTGCTGATCTCTTCTTGCAAATAGAACAGATCATGATTGCCAGCTACAGGATAGCCCCGTCAGGTTGTCCTGTATTCGAGTGCATAGGGACAGCCCTGTCCAGTTGTCCCGTATTCGGGTATATATAGAGATTCCTGATTTGAGAATTTTTCTGAAATATGGCATTCCCCCTCTTGTACCTCTGTTCATATCCCTTTGTGCGGGAATTATTGTTGGTAATTACCTGCCGGTCTTTCCTCGTCTGCTGATTGTCATACCTCTCTTTTTTTTAATAATTCCTGTTTTTTATATCGTTTTTATTGTCAAGCAACTTCAATGTCGAAATGATTGCCCCGAAGCTCTTGAGCGTTTGATTATCAAAACAATCCAGATAATCATAAAACAAAATATCTGCCCGCGATTTTGCACTCCTGCCATTTTCATTATTCTTTCTTTTATATCAGGGTATTGTCTTGTCCACTCAGCCATTTTTCCCGAGCTTGCCCAAAATCATATCTCAAATTTTACTGACAAGGGAATTTTAGAGATTACCGGCAAGATATCTTCCAGACCCGAAGAGTTTTTTTATACCCGACCTGAAAAAACTCAGAGCAATGCAAGAGGCAGTCGCACACGATTTAATCTTGAAGTAGAGACAGTACAAAATGTCATTGAAGAGAGTAACGAAAAATCAGCCGGTGCAAAAGCAATACAGGTCACGGAGAAAAATGGTCAGGATTGGCAAATACGGGGTGTTCAGGAATCTATCCGGGCTCGGAAAAATACTCTGCCGACTCAAAGACAGGTAACCGGCATGGTTCAGGTGAATGTATATAATCCTCTGGAGCAGTATGAACAGGGCGATATTGTGCAATTTAAAGGCAAGCTGCTTTCAATACGCAACTTCAATAATCCTGGAAGATTTGATTATGTCAGGTATATGCAAACGCAAAATATCTGGGGGCGGGTAAGCGTCAATGGAAAAATGACTTTAAGGAAGAGAGGCACGATTGATTTAAAAGATAACGGCCACGCATTGGCAGGTACAACAAAGAGTGAAAGTCTCAATATTGCAGCTATTTCAAAAGGCTTGTTGAGAACTTGCGGCTTTCATATAAAAACGGCCATGGATCTTTGCAATAAAACCATCATGGATTCAAGAGAAATTTTTTCCGCACACATTTTTAAACTTATTGAAAACAGTGACTCCAGAGCCATACTGTGTGCACTTACCACAGGACAAAAAGAGTTTATTTCAAAAGAGCTGACTCGTGATTTCTCTGTAACCGGAGGCAGCCACATTCTTGCGATATCCGGTCTTCACCTTTCTATTGTGGCAACACTCTTTTTTTTTATATTCAATGGTCTGCTTTCATGTTTCAAATGGGTACTGATTCGCGGGTGGAGCAAAAAAGGTGCCGCACTTCTGACAATATTTCCCATTGTGGGGTATGCGGTGCTCTCCGGTTATTCTGATGCTACCCAGCGAGCCATGATAATGATTATCATTTTTATGACAGCGGCGGTCATTGAAAGAGAGAGCGACGGCTTTAATTCACTTGCAGCAGCAGGAATTGTAATTCTTCTGCTTGATCCGCTCTCTCTTTTTATGGTCTCTTTTCAGCTATCTTTTTCAGCGGTTTTTTTCATACTCATGGGTCTTTCTCTGGCTGGCAGATACAGATATGTACTTGCTCAGGAATCTCAATCAGACATTAATTGCAGCCAAGCTGAGTATGCTCTTGTTTCAAAAGACTTTAACATAAAATTTCAATTTTTTTTCAGGAGATTTATTTCAGGCAGATTTTCAAGAAAACTGGCAGGGTTTGTTTTCATATCCATTTGTGCAATTGCCGGAACCCAGATTCTTGTGATGCACTATTTTAACATATTCTCCTTTTCCGGACTTCTGACAAATCTCATCCTTGTTCCAGGGATCGGGTTTATTGCCCTCCCTCTTGGGCTTGCCGCTCTTTTTGCCCACCCGTTTTCAGCTCAAGTTTCAGGGATTTTGATTGAGTGCTCAGGAGTAGTTCTGGCACCCTGCATCAATGCTGTAAGAGCTATTGCGGCCTTGCCCTGGAGCCATGTGGAGACATTCACTCCTGATATGGTGGAGATTGTCTGCTATTATATTTTTGTTTTTGCCATTTTTATTACGGCAAAATCGTGGCTTTTTGTTGTGGCAGGCTCATTGAAAAAAAAGGATGATGCCTTTTTTGTTTCGGCAAAGTTACTGAAAAAAAGGCATGAGAGCATGAAGTTGAAAGAGAAGGCCATGATGCTCAAAAAGAAGAACATGATGTTTAAAGAGGAGAGCATGACACTCAAAGAGGAGAGCATCATAAACAAGATTTTATTCAAAGGGGGATTGTTCGCAGTCTCTGTGATATTTTTTATAATTTTGGTTCATGAGTCTTTATGGATAAAAAAGCGTTTTTTTAATAAAAACCTTGATGTCACAGTTCTGGATGTAGGGCAGAGCAATTGTGCCCTTGTTCAAATGCCCCGGGGAAAGACAATGCTGGTTGATGGAGGAGGATTTTCCTACGAAGGAAAATTTGACACAGGAGAGCATATAGTCGCTCCGTTTTTAAGGCAAAAAAGAATAATGTCACTGGATGCAGTGGTACTTACCCATCCAGATTCTGACCACATGAACGGGCTTGTCTATATTTTTGAACACTTCAAGGTAAATAGATTTATTAAAAACTGTGATCATCAGGAGAGCAGGGCATACATGGATCTGATGTCCGGCGTCAAGAAAAATGGCTCACAGGTTTATATAATTGATGAAAAAGCCAAATCAATTCAAATTGGCATGGGAAGCCTGTCTTTTTTCCATCCATTAGAACCATGTTCAGATCAGAACAGTGGGGCAGAGAACACGAACAATAACTCTGTTGTGTTAAAGGTGATATTTAAGAATAATTCCATTCTTTTTCCGGGAGACATAATGAAATCGGCTGAACAGGAACTTGTACGCAGACACGCAAGTTTCCTGAAATCTGATATCCTTGTTGCTCCGCATCATGGCAGTGCCGGTTCCAGTACTGATTTTTTTCTTGATAAGGTCGCACCGGAAAGTATAATTATATCGTGCGGATGGCAAAATCGCTTTGGATTTCCAAGAAGTATTGTGTTAAACAGATATCAAAAGAGGGGAATACAGATATTAAGAACCGATTTGAATGGTGCGGTAAATGTCTGTTCTGATGGAAGCCAATGGAAAACAGCAACCTTCTTTTGAGCTTTTTATCAGAGCTCCTGCAGAACTGACTTTTCATCAAGTCCCATCAAGGAGTAAAATTCAGTTTTACAAAAATTTTATTATGCACTTTATCTTCTATACCCGGGAATTTCAATCAGGCAAAAATTTCAGCAAACCTGCCTATGTTTTTATTTGGGGATTTCAATCAGGCATTGATTTCAGCAAAGCTGCCTATGTTCACCCCCTTTTCCATGCACTGCCTCTTCCTGGTTCACCTCTTTACAACAAAGGAGACTCGTTTTGTTCTTTATCTATTTTTCATGTGCGTTTGTTGCTTCGATAATTGTCTATATAGATTCTGAAAAACAGCAGATGCCAAGATGGTGGTCTGCAATTGCCTTTTTTGCTCCGGTGACAATACCCTATTACATTGTTAAAACAAGGCGTAAGAAAAGTCTTGTTCCACTCACGGTATTTGCGGTTATCTTTATACTGGTTGGCGTTGGAGAGTCTTTTCTGTATCAAATGGTAAAGGAGAAAATCATATATTCAAGCTATTCTCCCACAGCCAGGGAGATTTTAAAATTTACAGAAGATCTTAAATATTCTGTCCAGCAGCTTAACAACCTTACATTGCAGCTTGAGGATATGAGCCGTGTGGATTCAAGTCCTGAAAAGATCTATGAGGTGCTGGCTTTTGTGAATGCCATGCAGTCTCTTATTAAAGATAACCAGAGGGCTGTCAAAAGGTTTGTGCTAATAGTCAACGATTACCGCAACCTTCTGATTGATGAGAATTTTCAATGGCTTCTGAAAATTGAGGAGTATTACAATGAGCCTGTAGTGGAAAAATATTTAAGAAATCTTGCCGCTTTTCTTGATGCCTTTTCCTCACTTCTTAGATATACCGGCGAGAATTTTTATGAGATAACTGCCGGCAATTCCGTCTATCTTAAAAACTATGACGGCTACTACATGAACTATGTCAGGGCACTGGAGAGTCATAGCCGTATAGATGTAAGCAGAATGCAGTTTCAGCACAATTTTCTTGT
>JADFYT010000005.1 GCA_015232935.1 Desulfamplus sp. | reverse complement strand
TTTTAATGACTTGAGTAAATCCTATGAACAAAGAGGGCTTGATGTCAATTCAGGTTTGCGGGGGGAGTTTGCCAAAGCTGCGGACCGTCTTGATCTTGAGATGGCTTATCTTGATGTTGAAGATCTTTATATTCATATGCTCAAAATTGTCCAGACCCAAAACAGATACTGGTCAAATGATGATGACAAAGAATATCTTGAACGTCTCGGATTATTGATAGCAGATTATGACGAAGTTATCAATAAATCCAAGGCCAATGAGGAGATGATAAAGGATCTGTTGAGAGATGTGCTAAAAGCTTATGGAGAAGCTCTGGAAAAACTCAAGAGTGCCGAAAATTTTGAAGCTGGAAGCGTATATTTTAAAGAGATGGAGAGTTCAATATCCGAGATTGATGAGGTATTTGCCTTGACGTATCTTCCCAATGCCAAGGCTCTTCTTCTTGAGGTCAGAAGCAAAGAAAAGGATTATCTTCTGTTTGGAGGCAAGGATTACGAGGACAAAGCACATCAAGCTATTAAAAACCTATCCAAAGCAATAGATAACTCCACTGTTGATCCTGATTACAAAAAAAATTCCATAAAATATCTGACGGCGTACAAGCAGGCTTTTGACACTCTGGTTGCACAGGACACCAAAATCACCGCCCTGTATGCAAAAATGACTAACGCTGTCAACAGCACAGAACCTCTTATTGAAGATCTTTACATTAATGCCAAAACCATCGCGGCAGAGGGAACAGAACAGGTTATTTCTCAAGGTGCCTACCAGTCCAGATTGGCTTTGATGATCGGAGTAGGAGCCATTCTGTTTGGTTTTTGCCTCTCCTTGTTTATAACAAGAATGATTACCATTCCAATTATAAGATCCGTAAGATTCTCAAGACAGATGTCCAAAGGAGATTTTACCCGCACGCTTGATATAGATCAAAAGGATGAGATAGGAATTCTGGCCAATGCCCTTAACGAAATAGTTACCAATATAGGAGGAGTGGTAAAAGATATCAGCAGCGATGTCAAAACTCTCTCTTTGTCATCCACAGAACTTAAAGAAATCTCTCTTCACATGTCAAAAAGTTCTGAAGGAACCGCATTAAGATTTAACACAGTCGCCACTGCGACTGAAGAGATGAGCTCAAATCTAAATTCCGTGGCAGCCGCGATTGAAGAGACATCAACTAATTTGAGTACTGTAGCTGCTGCAACCGAAGAGAACACCGCAACTATAAGCGAAATAGCAAAACGCTCTGACAAGGCACGTACCATTTCCAATGAAGCTGTAGCTCAGGCACACAACACGTCCGTAGATATAAAAAAGCTTGAGGACGCAGCAAGAGATATAGGAAAAGTTACCGAAACCATCGCGGATATTTCTGGACAGACCAACCTTCTTGCACTTAATGCAACCATTGAGGCAGCAAGAGCTGGAGAGGCCGGCAAGGGTTTTGCCGTAGTTGCGAATGAGATCAAGGAACTTGCCAACCAGACTGCTGCTGCGACCAAGGCTATCAGCAATCAAATTAAAAGTGTCCAGAATACCACTGAAAATACAATATTGAGCATCGAAAAAATCACCTCGATTATAACAGAAGTCAATGATATTATTTCAACCATTGCCCGAACAATTGTGGATCAGTCTACGGCAACTCAAGAGATAAGTACGAATGTTGCTCAGGGGTCTCAGGGGATTCAGGAGATAGCGACAAATGTTGCCCAGTGTTCTGCTGTATCATCTGAAATCTCAAGTGATATAGCCGGCGTTAATCAGGAGGCATCGGAAATGTCAAATAACAGCTCAAAACTAAACGGCAGTGCTGAAAACCTCTCTAAGCTTGCTGAAAAACTCAAGATAATGATGGAACAATTTCAGGTGTGACACTCTGTTTAGAGCCTTTGAATCTTTAAACAGGCTCTTAAGGTATGACGCTCTTGATGATATTTCAAATTGTCTTTTACTATTTTTGTATTTTTTTGTAGTACCTATCATTTTATTTCCATTTGTCAGGATATTTTTATGTGAAAGTCTTTTAAAATAACTGCAATCATTAAGGCTTTCATGTTTTGTTGTGGCAGGGCAACCTGCCATGTATGTTATCCAGACAATAACTTTAGTAATGTTTTATTAAAATTCAAAGGAGTTAACAATGTTTAAAAAAAATTGGGCTGCAAAAGTTTTGGCAATAGCATCAGTAATGTGTATGTTTGTAATATCCATACCCGCTGTTCAAGCATCAGATGATGTTGTTATACCTGAAAAGATTACACTTGATGGAGGCAAGGGCGAACTTGTACTCAATGGTACGGGTACCCGCAAGAAATTTGGTTTCAAGGTCTATGAGGGAGCTTTATATCTGCAGGCAAAAAGCACTGATTCCAAGAAGATTATTGAAGCTGATGAGCCTATGGCAATAACAATGACATGGAAAAGACAGGGGCCATTAGACAAAACAACAGATGTTTATTCAGATGGATTCAAGTATGGTGCTGGTCCCAATTATGATGCCCAAAAAGCCAATATTGATACATTCATCAAAACCCTTGTAAAGGCAGAAAAGCAGGATATCTGGAAATATATATATATCCCGGGCGAAGGCACTTCAATACAATACAACGATAAAGTCGCAGCCACCATTGCCGGCCTTGATTTCAAAAAAGCCCTGTTTTCAATATGGCTGCTTGAAGATGCCACTTTTACCGGTGATGAAGTTCTTCGCAAAGGAATGCTTGGCAAATAGAGACATTTATAACTGAAGAAGGCTTCTTGTCGCAAATAACAGCAGCCTTCTTCTATGCTTTAAAACAGTTGAAACTTTTTTCAGGCACACCCGAAAAATGGGGTCCCAAGCTGCAAAAGAGTCAACTGAAAAATCAAGAACGATCAAATTGAAGAATGATCAAATGGTAGGGACATTTAAAAAAGGAGAGGTTCTGTGAAAAAAAATTACAATTTATTTATTATTTTTTCGGTTCTGTTTTTCTTTTGTACATCAATTGTTGCCTTTGCAGGAGAAGAGACTATCAAGATTGGTTTCAATATTCCTCTGACAGGGGAAATTCCCAAGGTTGGAGAGGAATCCAAGTTTGCGGGGCAGATGCTGCTTGATGAAGTGAATGCCAAAGGCGGTCTTGATGTGGGCGGCAAAAAATACAAACTTGAATTCATATACGAAGACAATGAATCAAAGGCAGAGTCTGCTGTGGCTGTCGCACTCAAACTAATTGAAAGGGATCAGGTGCTTGCAATGGTAGGCCCCAACTCAAGCAAGCAGGCGGTACCGGCAGGACAGGTTGCCAATGACAACAGAACTCCCATGATCTCTCCATGGTCAACAAACCCTGATACAACAAAAGATCGCCCATGGGTATTTCGTGCGGCATTTCTCGACCCTTTTCAAGGTCCTGTTGCTGTAGATTTTGCCCTGAAAACATTTAAAGCTGAAAAAGCCGCTGTGCTTTATGCCCTTGCCAACGACTACAGCAAAAACCTTGCTGAAATATTCCAGGCTGATTTTAACAAAAAAAAGGGAGCTGGTGCTGTTGTTGCCTTTGAATCCTATGGAGACAAAGATCAGGATTTCAGTGCTCAGCTCACCAAAATCATTGCGGCCAAACCAGATTTCATATTTCTTCCAAACAACTACAATGAAGTTGCTCTCATAGTAAAACAGGCCCACGATCTGGGATGGAAAGGCCATTTTATGGGTGCTGATGCATGGGGCAATTCCGAGCTTATGACTCTTTGCGGAGATGACTGCAAAGGTCACTATTTTTCCACCCACTATGCCGCAGCCGGTGCCAAGGGTGCCACCAAGGAGTTTATTGACAAATACAACAAACTCTATGGCTATCAGCCTGCTGATGTTGCAGCCCTTACCTGGGATGCCATCAATGTTGTTCTTGCAGGCATCCAGAATGCAGGCAAAATAACAGGAAATGTAAGAAAGGACCGTGAGGCGATAAGAGAAGGAATTGCCTCTATCACAGAGGTTAAGGGAATCACCGGCAACATGAAATTTGATGAGCAAGGAGACCCGATCAAGTGTGCGGTTGTGGTCAAGATTAACGATGCAGGCGAGTTTGAATTTGCAGAATCTGTCTGCCCATGATTCAGAAAACCGGCATCTAAGACTCTGAGATAACTCTAATCCTCCAAGAAGCCATCCTGGAGGCCAGCGACCATGTTGAGCAACAGGATCAAACATTGTGGGGCATTATTCCGGTAACGGGACAATGCCCTTGCTTTAAAGTGAAAAACAAACTTCCTGAAAAACTGGATTTTACGCCTTGATCGCACTTGATGAAAACACGGTTTTCATGCATAGGGGTGGCCGGATCCCGTCGGTCATGAAAGTTTACCTGATTTAATCCATAAGCCTGATTTAATCCATAAGGGGGTGTATTAACGTGCTTGACAGTATTATTCAAAATCTATTCAATGCTTTGCAGTGGGGAAGTTTTTATTCCCTGATCGCACTTGGTTACACCCTTGTTTACGGTGTACTTAGACTAATCAACTTTGCCCATGGCGACATCTTCATGGTAGGTGCCTATATCGCATATTTCATCGCCATATTTTTTCTTAAAGACTCAATGGGTCTTTCTGGTGGAACTACCCTTGCCCTTGTGATTCCCCTGACAATGATTTTAACGGCAATGTGTGGAGTCGCGTTGGAGCGTATAGCCTACAGACCTCTTAGACGCAAAGGGGCAAACAGGCTATATGTGGTTATAACTGCTCTTATGTGCGGATTGATATTGGAAAACGGCAATCTGGCCTTCCTGGGTGCAAGCCGTAAAAGTTTTCCCGAGCTTATTGACAAAGTAGTATATAATGTTGGCATGATAAGCATGACCAACCTTAAAATATGGGTCATACTCTCCTCCATACTTGTATATTTTGCTTTAAATGCCATAATCTCAAAAACTAAAATTGGAATGGCCATGAGGGGTATATCATACGACAAGTTTGCCATCCCTCTTATGGGAATCCCCATTGATACTATTATTATGTTTACCTTTATACTCGGTTCCTCGCTTGCTGGTCTTGCCGGAATTCTCTTTGCAATGTCCTATCCTATTCTTGACCCTTTTATGGGAGCGATAATCGGGTGGAAGGCATTTATTGCAGCGGTTGTCGGAGGTATTGGTGATATAAAAGGGGCATTTGTCGGAGGATTTCTCTTAGGAATTGTGGAAATTCTGGTAGTTGCGGTCTTTCCCTCCACTTTCAGGGATCTCATTGCATTTTCAATACTTCTTTTAATCCTGGTAATAAAGCCTACCGGACTGTTTGGTGTTGCAAAATCAACTAAAATATAACCATTAAACATGCAAAAAACATTGGTAATAAATGCAGACATTACCATACAAGCACATATAGAACTCCTGCATAACTCACTTTTGATCCAGTATTTATGTGAAAGTATTAAAAAATAGCTGTAATAATGAGCCTTTCATTTTTGGTTTGTCCATCAGGGCATGGCCGTTATCGAGCAGTAAACTAAAGTTTTACAGGAAGTCTAATATAACTTATTGCAATTAGAACGGGGGCACATGAAAAAATTCTCTGTACCTGCCTTACTGGCAATTATTGCCGCAGGCACGGTGATTGCGGCACATTTTGAATTGATAGATCTTTATGTTCAAACAGTCATAATGTTCATAGGGGTCAATATTATATTATCATCAAGTTTTAACATTATTAACGGCTATATGGGGGAGTTTGCCTGCGGACATGCCGGATTCATGGCTGTTGGAGCCTATGTCACATCTGTGTTGAACATAATGTTTTTTACAAGCAGCAAGAGTTTTGGCGACCCCATACTCTCCCCTGAACTTGCACTCTGGTTTTTTCCTGTAACCATGATACTGGGAGGCATAGCAGCAGCCTTCACCGGTCTTCTTGTAGCGATACCATCATTCAAGACTCGTGATGATTATCTGGCAATTATAACGCTTGCGGCAAATTTCATATTGGTCAGCCTTTTCATAAACATGGATTCTGTTGGAGGTTCAAGAGGATTAATGGGCATGAAACAGATTGTATTTGCCATGGAAGATGTGGCATTTATTCCCTGGATGCTCATCTGGACTTTTCTCTTTACCTTCTCCACTGTTTTTATCATCCGCAGGTTTGTATCATCCACCTACGGCAAAGGGATCATCGCTATCCATCAGGATGAAATCGCCGCTGAAATAATGAGTGTCAACACAAACAAAATGAAGCTTGTGGCATTTATGCTCTCGTCTGGACTTGCTGGCATTGCCGGTGGCCTTTTTGCCCATATTTTAGGATACATCAATCCAAACTCGTTTAATATTCTCAAATCAACAGAGTGTTTGGTAATGGTCTATCTTGGTGGCATGGGCTCCTTGAGCGGCTCCGTAATTGCGGCTATCATTTTTACCCTGCTTATTGAAGGGCTTAGATTCATTATTCCGGCAATGGACACACTTATACATTTTATTCCTCTTGTGCCCGACACGTTTCATCTAAGCCAGGTATTGAAATGGGTCATAATCCCTCTTATTCTTGTTATCCTGATGCAGTTCAGGCCTGAAGGAATTATGGGAAACAGGGAGCTGTCTGATTTTTTCCCGAAACTTAAAAGATACTATGAGTTTAAATAATCTTGTGGAAGATATGCAGATTGCCGCGATTTTTTCTGCAATCTTTCTATATTGAACTTCCTGAGCAATAGAAACTATATGTAAATAGTGAGCATCATGCCATCATTATGGAAAGATGATTTATGTCACGGAGAGATGATTTATGTCTTTACTTAAAATAAACGGGCTTACCCAACAGTTCGGGGGGCTTACCGCGGTATCTGATTTTTCAACCGAGTTTCAGGGCAATGAACTAATGGGACTTATTGGTCCAAACGGTGCCGGAAAGACCACCGTGTTTAATATTGTCAGCGGTTTTTACAAACCCACTCAAGGAAAAATTCTTTTTGAAGAAAAACCGATTAACGGCCTTAAACCTCACCGGGTTACTGCAATGGGGATTGCCAGAACATTTCAGAACATAAGGCTGTGGCATGACATGTCACTGCTGGACAACATTCTTATCTCTCAACACTACAATCTGGGCTACAACCTGTTTGATCTTTTTGTACGCAACAGACGCTACATTGAAAATGAAAAACGGATGAGAAATATAGCCATGCAGCTTCTTGAACAGCTTGATCTGGTTCAGTTCATGGATGAAAAACCCAAAAATCTTCCATATGGAATCCAGCGTAAAATCGAGATCGCGCGGGCACTTTCTGTCAAGCCATCCCTTCTGCTTCTTGATGAACCGGCAGCGGGCCTCAACTCTTCGGATGTTCAGGAGCTTATCAAGTTGATCGGATGGATTCACAAGGAGTTCAAGATTTCTATATGGATGATTGAGCACCAGATGGCTGTAGTAATGTCTCTTTGTTCATGGATACAGGTTATTGATTTTGGCAAAACTATTGCACAAGGAACTCCAGAACAGATTCAGAATAATCCTGCGGTAATCAAAGCATATCTTGGAGATGACCAGATTTGATATTACTCAAACCGGCATGGCCGTTTTTTGGGCAACCCCCGAATCATGAAAGTCAGAGTCCATTATCACGGTAAAGCCAAAGAATATTATGAGAAGAGAGAAGCTTATGTTTCCTCGAAGTCAACGCATATATAAAAGAAGAGAATAGCCAATGTTACTTGAAATCAAAAATCTGTATGTCAAATATGGAAATATAGAAGCTCTCCATGGAATCTCGTTTAATGTAGACAAGGGTGAAATTGTTACCTTGATAGGTGCAAACGGTGCGGGAAAGACCACAACTTTGCACGCGATTACAAGGGTTCCACCGCCGGAAGGATCAAAGGTTTCCAGCGGAGATATTCTTTACAATGGTCAGAGCCTGCTCAATGTTCCCGCACATGCCATAGTATCAGATTATAATATCGCACTGGCACCTGAAGGACGGCATATATTTGGAAATCTTACAGTAGAAGAGAATCTTAAACTTGCCACATACTCAAGACTTGACGATGAATCACTCAAGCGTGACTATGAACGGGTATATGACCTTTTTCCCAAAATGGCAGAAAGACGCAATCAAAGAAGCGAAACCTTAAGCGGCGGCGAGCAGCAGATGCTCTCTGTAAGCCGTGCGATAATGACTGCCTGCAACTTTATTCTGCTTGACGAGCCGTCAATGGGTCTATCTCCGCTTTTGATGTATGACATGTTCAGGGCTCTTAAAAAGCTCAATGAGGAGGGCATGACAATTCTTCTTATTGAACAAAATGCCAACCTTGCCCTTAAATTTGCCCACAGGGGTTATGTTATGGATACCGGAGAAATTGCGGCTCACGGAACAGCTTCTGAACTTCTGAACAATCCTGATGTCAAGAGAGCATATCTGGGTGGATAACGATAAAGCAACCAGTAACAATGGAACCATAAACATTCATGAAATTCAGACCCTGTATTGATATAAAAAACGGCAAGGTTGTCCAGATTGTAGGCGGCTCCCTGCGGGACATCTCGATTAGTGATAAAAATATCACCAATACCAATGATGCTACACAT
The DNA here is from genome assembly GCA_015232935.1 of Desulfamplus sp. Lineage (GTDB taxonomy): Bacteria > Desulfobacterota > Desulfobacteria > Desulfobacterales > Desulfobacteraceae > Desulfamplus. Next base: position 21,965 of record JADFYT010000005.1, on the reverse strand, counting down.
ACCGACACAGCCATAACCAATTTTGAAAGCACACAAACCTCTTCATATTTTGCAGATCTCTATAGAAACGATGGCATCTATGGAGGGCACGTTATTTCATTGGGGAGAGGAAATCATGATGCGGCAATATTGGCACTCAAAGCATTTCCAGGAGGGTTGCAGTTTGGTGGCGGTATTCATCCTGACAACGCTTCAAACTACCTTGAGGCTGGAGCAAGCCATGTCATTGTCACCTCTTTTGTCTTTTCCGGCGGCAAAATCGACATGGACAAACTGAACCTGTTGGTAAAACGGGTAGGGAAAAACAATCTGGTACTTGATCTTAGCTGCCGCAAAAGAGATGGTAAATTCTGGATTGTCACAGACAGATGGCAAAATTTTACTGACACGCCCGTGACTGCCCGGACGATTGAGAGTCTTGCGATTCATTGCGATGAATTTCTTGTGCATGGTGTGGATGTAGAGGGTAAAATGGCCGGTGTCCAGTCAGATCTTGTTGAGCTGCTTGGCAAATTCTCCCCGATACCGGCCACCTATGCAGGCGGGGTCAGCTCTTTTTCTGATCTTGAGCATGTAAAAAAGACAGGAGCAGACAGGGTCGATCTGACTATCGGAAGTGCCCTTGATATATTTGGCGGCAGTATATCCTACAAAGACGTTGTAGCATGGCACAATACAAATCAGCAGGTTGGCAAAAATGAGTGAACATGGTAAAGAGCCAGGCCGGGACCAAGAGCAAGAACAACCAAGCAGAACCCGTAAAAAAAAAGCTGCCCAACAGCTCCAGAAACTTGGAGAATTTCTTGTAGAGATGGCCCAAAGCGAGGTGGAAAGGTTAAATATTCCCACTGAGCTGAAAAAAGCGTTATCTACAGCCAGATCTCTTACAAAACACGGGGCAAAGAAGAGACAGCTTCAATACATCGGCACCTTGATGAGAAAGATTGACACAGAACCTCTGGCTGATGTCATAGAGAAAATGGCTCGCACCAGAACAGGTAAAATCACCAGATCCTCAAAAAACATCCCCAAAACAGCTACAAGAAATCCTGAAAATTCCTGATGTTTCTTCCCACCACACCAAAAGAGCTCTCTTACCTTGGATGGCACCATCTTGATGTTATCCTTGTCACAGGAGATGCCTATATAGACTCTCCGTTTACAGGTGTTGCCGTTATCGGCAAACTTCTTGTAAAAAATGGCTTCAGAGTCGGAATTATCGCCCAGCCAGACATCAATTCTGATAAAGATATAACAAGGCTTGGAGAGCCGACTCTGTTTTGGGGCATAACTTCCGGCTCTGTAGATTCAATGGTCTCCAACTACACTGCACTAAAAAAAAGAAGAAAAAGTGATGACTATACCCCGGGGGGGATAAACAACAGACGGCCTGACAGGGCACTTATTGCATATACCAATCTTGTAAAACGCTATTTTAAAAACACCTGCCCGATTGTTCTTGGCGGGATCGAAGCAAGTTTAAGACGCGTATGCCATTATGATTTCTGGTCAGACACCATCAGGCGTTCAATTCTATTCGATGCCAAGGCGGATTATCTTGTATATGGCATGGCTGAATCGACTGTTCTTGAATTTGCAAAATTGCTTAAAGAGAGTCAACTGAACAGGACTCCACTTTCTGACATCAGAGGACTTTGCTATATCTCAGACACTCCGTCACCGCCTACAATCTCTAATCAAAAGGCAAATTCAGGTTATCTGACCCTTCCACCATATGAGGTCGTAAAGCACGACAAGGCCAGATTTGCTGAAAGTTTCCACACTTTTTACAAGAACAACGACCCTTTGACTGCACATGGCCTGATTCAAAAACAGGATACAAGATATCTTATACACAATCCCCCTGCACTTTATCCTGACACACAAGAGATGGATAACATTGCAGCCCTTGATTTTGAAAGAGATGCTCATCCCTATTACAAGCAGTTCGGAAAAGTAAAGGCACTGGATACCATCCAGTTTTCCATCTCTACCCATCGCGGATGTTATGGTGAATGCAATTTTTGCTCAATTGCTATTCATGAAGGCAGAACCGTAAGGTGGCGAAGTGAAGAGTCTATTGCAAATGAGGTAAAGAGCCTGACCCGACACCCTGAGTTCAAGGGTATAATATCTGATGTTGGTGGCCCTACTGCCAATATGTATGGGTTTGAATGTGAAAAAAAACTTGAAAATGGTTCCTGTCCTGAAAAAAGATGCCTGTTCCCCACAATATGCAAAAGTCTCAAACCCGACCATTCAAAGCAGGTCAGCGTTTTAAGGAAAATAAGACAGATCAATGGGGTAAGAAAAGTCTTTGTTGCGTCAGGTATAAGGTATGATCTTGTCTTTTCAGACAAAAAACATGGAAACAAATATCTTGAGGCTATTGTAAAGGATCATGTTTCCGGCCAGTTAAAGGTTGCTCCGGAACACACTTTGCCCCGTCTGCTTGAACTTATGGGAAAATCTGACAGCAACTCTTTGCTGGAGTTCAAAAAAAGATTTGACACACTATCTCAAACAAGTGACAAGAGGCAGTTTATGACTTATTATCTTATGGCTGCCCATCCTGGCTGCACACTTTCCGACATGGAACAACTTAGACACTTTACACGTGAAAAACTCAATATGATACCAGAACAGATTCAGATTTTTACACCAACTCCTTCAAGCTACTCAACCCTTATGTATTACACCCGGACATGCCCGTTCTCAGGCAACAGGCTGTTTGTCGAAAAGAGTGTTAAAGGCAAAGAGGAACAAAAAAAAATGGTAACAACAAAACATAAATATATTCACATCAAGAAAAACTTATCCATCAAAACCAAAAAACGTTAAACAAACATGCTCTATAGTACACTGAACAAGACAAGATATAAATTGCTCCTTAACCCTTACAAAGAGGTTCTACAGGTAAGCCTGCCTCTGGTATTGAGCACGGGCTCCACAATGGTCATGGAGTTTACTGACCGGGTATTTCTGGGAAACTATTCCCTTGATGCCCTGGCAGCCGCAGCTCCAGCCGGTATAACCGGTTTTTTGTTTGCCTCGTTTTTTCTGGGTGTGGCAGGCTATGTCAATGTATTTATTGCCCAATATACAGGTTCGGGGGACAACGAAGGGGTTGGTGCATCCTTGTGGCAGGGGATATATTTTGCCATGCTGGGTGCTATCTTCATGGCAATACTTGCAACGTGTGCGGTCCCGATATTTTCCATGATCGGTCATAACCAGGATATCCAGCAACTTGAAGTCATATACTTTCGCATTCTTTGTTTTGGTGCCGGAGCAAGTCTTGTTGGTGCAACTCTTTCATGTTTCTATTCAGGCAGAGGCTTTACCCGTGCTGTAATGTTGATCCACATGGCGGGAACCCTTTTTAATATACCCTTGGACTATGCCCTTATAAACGGGAAATGGGGTTTTCCAGAGCTTGGCATAAAGGGAGCTGCAATTGCAACAGTCAGCTCCTGGATATTTATTGCCGCCATTTTTGCTATTCTTGTATTCAGCAGAAAAAATAACCGCCAATTTCATCTTTTTAGCAAATGCTCATTTTGCCCTGATCTTTTCTTGCGTCTCATGAAATACGGACTTCCAGGAGGTGCCCAGTTTTTTCTGGACATACTGGTTTTTACCTTTTTTATTCTTATGGTAGGACGTCTTGGCAAGACCGAGCTTGCAGTCACAAACCTTGTGCTCTCTATCAATGGGCTTTCCTATATGCCAATGTGGGGTTTTTCAATAGGTGTTAGCACACTTGTAGGTCAGGCTATGGGAAAAGACAAACCAGATGATGCTGTGGTAGCAGCCAGATCAACAGCACACATTGCGTTAATTTATGTTTTTTTTATGATTTTTATATTTTTATTGATACCAGAACCTCTTATTAAACTCTTTTTGCCAGATAATCTCACAGTTGTCGAAACAGAGCCTCTTATAGAGATGGGTACTATCTTATTGAGATTCGTAGCTCTTTTTCTCTTTTTTGACTCTCTTGTAATTATCTATAGTGGTGCGTTGAAAGGTGCTGGAGATTCACAATTTGTAATGTGGAGCATAATAAGTGTAAGCCTTGTATTTCTTTTCGTGCCCGTGTGGTTTGGCATTAACCGTTTCGGGATGGGACTCTATTTTTCATGGTCATGCATCACAGCATACCTTCTTGTCTTATTCATCATTGTAATGACCCGATATAACAATGGAAAATGGAAGGAGCTCAGGATACTTGACCAGTAAAAAACAGGCCGATTCATCCCCCCCCCACCGAATCATGGATCCGGAAGGGGACTTCTCGACAAGGAAGTTAATATCCAACTGGAACCATACCCAAAAAAGTGTACAGCCTCACGCCCTTTACCACACACACTCACACCCTTGAATATCAATACAAACCCGAGCATGTAAGGAGATAGACAGCTTTGAACATTGAGACAAACCTGAACATAAACAAGCAGCTTAAAAAAAAGGTGGTATGGTATCATGTTCCTGACATTGGAAAGCAGGAACATGAACTGGAATTATTACAAGAAGAGCCCCTTTCAATAAATATACAAGGAAAAACCTACAGCGTCATTATGCGTACCCCGGGAGAGGAGCGTGCACATGCAGCAGGTTTTTGTCTTGCAGAGGGCATTGTGGATAATATGGATGATATTGCAGATATTGCTCTGTGTGACGGTGACGAATCAAATGTGGCGGCCGTGATGCTATCCAAAGCCAGACTTGCCAAAGTATCTCATCTGCTTGAGAGAAAGGGCTATGTGAGTCAGACAAGCTGCGGCATCTGCGGACGGGGAATTATTGATGATCTGAGCACTATTCTCGAGCCTGTTGCAAAATCTCTGACAATCTCGTTTGACCAGGTAATGGAGATTGTCAACTGGATGAAAGATGTTCAGCATCTGAGGAGACGATGTAACTCGTCTCACGCTGCGGTGCTACTTGACCGTAACCTGAAGATCCTGTCCAGTGCCGAGGATGCTGGAAGACACAATGCTCTGGACAAGGCAATTGGCAAACTTTTTCTTGAGAGGATGCTTAACCATGCCGGGATTGCCCTGATATCATCCAGGGCCAGTTATGAGATGATTCAAAAATGTGGAAGAGCCGGTATTGAGATCGTAATCAGCATGTCAAGACCTACCGCCCTGGCCTGTGATCTTGGAGATCGGCTTGGAATGACCCTTGCTGACGTAAGGGATAAGGGGCTTTTTGTATTTACCGGCCACAATAGAATCATATAAGCACCTACGCAGAATTAATCCGCTATTATACCTCAGACGGTTTTATACTACTGCCCCTTTAAGACAAAAAGGAGAGTCAACACACACAATCATGCCATCATATTGATAATCGTGCCTTTCATGTCATTCTGGGTTTGAATGACTTTTGTATTGGCACTGTAGGCTGACCCAAAATTGATCATGCTCGTAAATTCCGTGGCAAGATCTGTGTTGGAGAGCTCTTTTGTGGTTCCATCACTTTTGGTCACAAGCGGGCCTTGTGAGGTATTTCGGCTCAACGAAACCTTAACTCCCCCGTCACTGCCCTCATTCATAACTGTTCGGCTGCTTTTAAAGTTCTCTGACTCAATATTTGCAACATTATTAGCAGTAACAGCAGTTGCTGTTCCAAATGCTTTGAGGGCCTGGGCACTACTATTAATCGAAGATACCATAATTTCCTCCTTTCAGCCAATCTGAAGAGTGTTGTTGTAAGACAAAAAATTTTGTTTCAATTATTGCTGTATTGAATATTACTATATCAAAATCAATGTTCAACAAGATAATTGATACAAAAAACAGATACAAACAGCATTCATCAATAGATGTTTAATAAAAGGTTGGTCAATTTTAAAAGCTGATAAATCAAGGCGAAAATGGTAATATGAAAGGATTTTATCAGCAGCCCCGCTACCATATTAACTATAATAATTGAGAAGAGCCATAAACAAGACAAGATAACAGAATAGTATGCTCGTCAAATTATAATTACTTTAGGCCGGAAGCTTTGCGTCCCTCCCTTTCGGAAAGTTTGCCTATTGGGTTTTAAATTAAACGCTGTACAAAAAGATGTCAATCAAAATCAAAATAATAAAAATTTATGGCCGTTATAAGGCCATACCGGATCATGAACATCAAAATGTATTTTCATGGTAAATTATCCGTACTATTTCAGTGATTTAATCATATTCACTTGACAACCTTGACCATTTTTTTGAATGCATCACCTTCAGCAGCCTTCATCAGTTCAAAAATTATCATCTCTGTACTGGTTGCAGCACCACCTGCCTGAACAATCCGTTTGATTCCAGTTTTTTTATTTGCCTTTGTTCTTGACGAGACACAATCTGAAACTACCTGCACTTCATATCCGGCATCAAGCAGATCAACAGCTGTCTGATATAGACATATATGAGTCTCAATTCCAGCCAAAAGTACCTGTTTTCTGTTAATGGCATTTAATTTTTCCATAAACTGTGAATTGCCGTAGCAACTGAAGGATTTTTTGGCAATTGGCTTTACATCCGGCATCAACTCCTGCATTAAAGACGCTATTTCAGGAATTGTGGCACCAAGTTTTTCAGGAATCTGTTCCATCCATATGACAGGCACTTCAAGAATAGACATCCCCTTGATCAACGTTTGAAGTGAAGCAAACAGATCATCCTTGTCATGCATCAACCTTGCAAGATTGCCCTGAACATCAATTAGAATCAACACTGTATTTTCTTTTGAAAACATACCTTTTTTCTCCCTCTTTTTTATGTTAAAGTCTCTTTAAAGAGCCGTGATTATATGATTTTCATTCTTGTTTGCAGCCGAGAGCCAATACCACGCTCCGACCGTGCAGGTTATCTGATTATTATTTAGAATATCGTTACCATATTGAAAAAACCTAAAAAGCGTGGGATGTCTGAACATTCAACTCATCTCTGTACTTGTCAAGAAGAGTAGCTTTGGAGACCATACCAACAAATTTACCATTGGAGATGACCGGAAGGCTGAAGCACTTCTTCATATCCATCTTGCGGAGCACATCTGAAAGATCATCATCATCTTCAACCGTGTCAGGGTTGGCATCCATAATCTGCTCCACAAGCACGGTATCATACATCAGGTTATTAAATATATAAGGCTTTATATGGTCTAACTGAATCATGCCCAAAAACTCTCCACTCTCATGGTCTTCCACCGGAAAGTAATTTCTCGTGGATTGTTTTACCTTATAAATCAGGTCTCTTAGCAGCATATCAGGATATACAGGAATACAGTCTTTTTCAATGACCTCCCTGATGCTTATATCAGCAAGAACCCTGGAGTCTGTTCCGGGCCTCAAGAGCTGCCCTTTTTCAGTCAGCTCTTTAAGGTAAAAAGAGGCTGGTTCCGCATAATGAGTAATGGTTGTGGAAAGAGCAGAGACAATAATAAGGGGAAGCATAACCTCATAACTGCCTGTAATCTCAAGAATCAGAAAAATCCCTGTCAAAGGTGCCTGAAGAATGCCGCTGATCATCCCGGCCATACCCAAAAGCGCGAAGCATCCCTCGTTTACCCAGTTGATTGAGGGAAATACAAGAAAAATCAACCTGTGGTATGCAAGTCCTGTAAAACTGCCAATAACCAGACTTGGGGCAAAAATACCACCAGATCCCCCCCAGCCAAGAGTCATTGATGTGGCAAGAATTTTTGCCAGACAGCCAATGGCCGCAATGGCAATGCCTCCTTTAAATGTTCCCTCTATCATCTGGTCAATTGCGTGATACCCCTCTCCCATAACCTCAGGAACAAAAAAACCGAGAATACCCACAGCAGCCCCTCCCAAAGCGGCTTTTAACCAGAAAGGAATATCTGTTTTTTTGGAAATTTTATGCATTGTTCTCAAAGTTCTTGTAAAGAGCACCGAAGCGATGGAGGCGAACAGAGCAAGTCCCACGCAGGCAAAGAGATCCGGGTGGCTTATATTAAAATCAATGCTGCTCTCAAAAGCAATGATATTACCTCTGAGTGTCCTGCTTATCTCGGCACCTGCAACCGCTGCAACTGCAATGGGAATAATATTTACCATTGACCACTCACCTAAAATGATCTCCATGGTAAAGATAATTCCTGTCAGAGGAGCATTGAAAATAGAGGCTATGGCTCCGGCAGCACCGCATCCCACCAGAGTGATACGCTGCCTGTCGTTAAGAGAAAAAAAACGGGCAATATTTGACCCGATCGCGGCACCGCTTACCACCACAGGAGCCTCAGGCCCGGCAGATCCCCCACTTCCTATGGTAAGGCAACTTGATACAAGCCGTGAAATAATGGAACGAAGCCGAATAAGCCCACCGTACTTTGAAACGCTGTAAATCACCTCAGGCACACCATGACCTGATCCATCCTTCATTATATTGTGAAGAAAAAGGGAGGAACACATGGCTCCGGCTGCCGGCAGGAGAAATGCCCACCAGTAGTTACGAGAATGGTGCAAACTCTCCATAATAAAGATAAGGGCGTTGTTAAGACCAAGTGCGGCAAGACCGCTGCACAGACCAACAATAATGCCCATACATATCAGCAAGAGCCTGTCATCCATTATAAAAATGGAAAACGTGCCGGGATATCGCCATGAAGTTGGTTTTTTCATAATGCTGTTTCTTTTTTGTCAATCATATTGCCTCTTTCCTTTTTAAGGAAGCGGTTTTAAATAACCTGGTAATTTCAGAATACATAAGCCCTTGAAGGACGGTGTATATAGATTCTAAACGGGCATGATTGACATGTATCAATCACCCCCAAATATAAAAATGATAGTCATTTTCACGGTAAAATAGGAATGTTATTTCTGACTCATTCCTAAAGGACTGTTTTTTTTACGAAGAGGTCAAATCATGTTTTCCATCTCTTTTATTCTGATAAGGAATGAGTCCGCATCAGGTTTTTGCCGGACAAATGACATAAAGTCTCTATCCCTCAGGCAAAAAGAGAGTCTGGAGAGCAAATCAAGATGATGTTCCACCGTAGGACTCAAAATAAGAAACATGACTGATACAGGCTTGTCATCAATTGCGTCAAAGTCAATGCTGTTCTGAAGAAAACAGGTGACAATCATGGGTTCAATACCCCCCTGGTTAAGAGGATTTCTTGGGTGAGGTATCGCTACCCCCTGTCCAATACCGGTTGACGCAAGTTTTTCTCTTTCCATAAGTTGATTATAGATTTCAGCACTGTTTTTTTCAGGAAAATCAGGAACAAGATCAACCACTGACTTAATGGCTTCATCTTTGCTTTTTCCTGGAATATTGCTGAATATACCACCTCTTTTTAAAGCGGAAAAAAGCGGTCTTGAGCATAAGGTATTATCATTTTGAGCCCCTTTTTGAACATCTTGATCATCATCAGGAGTCATCGGTGTTTTTCTTTGCTTTTCAGCCCACCTGTTAAGTTCGGATTCGTTGAAAAGCCCCATATTTCCCTGTTTATTCACAGGAATTTTTCCCTGTCTGATCCAGCGATCCAATGTATCTAAATTCAGTCCAAGATCATTGGCAATTTCAGTTAATGAACGTCTCATTGATAAAACCTCCAGCAATAGAGAGTCTTGTTACAGGCCTGCATTTTTGAAAATATTATTCAGACTTCTTCAAGTTAAAATTGTCGGATGGAGTCTCAGGCCATTCAATATCCCAACTGTTTTTTTACCCGACAGTCAAACTTTGAAAGCACACTATGGATGATCGTCGTGAATTAACGTGATGTGCAACAATATAAGAAAGCTTACTTAGCGACATTACAGGGTGTTCAATTCAAAGTTGCACATCACGTGAATTAGAAAAAAAAATGTATATTAACCCTCATTTTTTTGTTTTATAAACACCCTCAAAATCGCGGGCAATCACATCTCTGTCATAAACTATTTCAACTCTTCGGTTCCTTGATCTTCCCTCTTCCGTGTCATTGGTTGCAACAGGCACATACTCGGCATATCCTTCAGCAGAAATATACTTTGGATTAACACCGTTCTCTACAAGCAGGCGTGTAACAGCACTTGCTCTGGCTGACGAAAGCTCCCAGTTGGATGGATATTTCTCGGAGTTAATCTCAACATTATCGGTATGTCCCTTAACCTTGACATGATAGGCAAGCCTTGCAAGTACAGAAGCAATTTTTCTAAGAATATCTATCCCCATTTCCGAAAGCTGTGCACCTCCCTTCTCAAACAGCAGCATGTCAGTCATGGTAATAACGGCACCCGCATCACCCTGTGAGGCTGTTACAAGCCCGCCAAGCTTGTTGAACATTACAAGCTCTCTTATCTCGCTTACAACCTCTTCAAGGTCTTTTTGTATCATTCCGCCCATCTCGTCAACCTTCTGCTGTTCAGCAGGAGTTTCTGATGGCACCGCATGCATGGTCAAGCCTTCCCTGTTTCCAGCTTCCGGCACAGTCGCGATACCCAAAGCACTTCGCATGGACTCAACAAGCTCTTTAAATGTCTCCTGCTGGGTTGTGCTCATGGCATACATCAATACAAAAAAACACATAAGCAGTGTAACAAGATCGGAAAAGGTTGCCATCCATTCAGGAGCACCGGCCGGGCAATCCTGCTCCTCGGGAGGTGGGGGTTGAATTACAGGGCCTTCTGCCTCAGACAGATTATCCTCGGCCATCTCGATTACCCTTCCTTGGGCGTATAGTTAGGGCCAAGGTAGACACTGAGCTTGTCTTCCATCAATCTTGGATGTTCTCCCTCCCTGATTGAAAGCACCCCTTCATAAATGATGTTCATATTGGAAATTTCTTCATCAGCACGAATTTTAAGCTTGTTCGACATGGGGTTAAAAAAAAGATTGGCAAGAATGGCACCATAAAATGTGGTGATCATGGCCACAGCCATTGAAGGACCGATACTGGACGGATCATCAAGGTTGGCAAGCATCTGTACAAGCCCGACAAGTGTTCCGATCATGCCGAAAGCAGGTGCTACAGAACCAAGCGTTGAGTACATTGCAGCCCCTCCTTTAAGCTGATTTTTTATCGTGGTCATTTTACTCTGCATAATAGCGGCAATATCTGCTGTCTTGACTCCATCCACGGTCATTTGCAAGGCTTTGGCAAGATAGGGATCAGTAGCATTTTTTATATCAGCCTCAATAGATAGCAGCCCGCCTTTTCTGGCCTTGTTGGAGATCTCTACCAGATTGCCGACAATATTTTCCGGTTTTTCAATTTTAAATATGAAGAGCCTCATGGTTACCTTGATAAGCCCCAGAACATCCTTGAGAGGAAAGGCTACAAAAAGACCGGCCACAGTACCCCCGCAAACAATAACAACCGAAGGGGTATCCCAAAAAAGCAAAAGACTGCTGCCAAGAAGAATAGTTCCCGCAATAAATCCAAGTCCTGACACTATACCAATAATTGTCGCAAGATCCATATTTTTACTCCAAATTTTACAAATCTACTTTTATAAATACAGTTTCATCAACCGGATATTCTCTTGTGTACTTTTCCAGCATACTTATCAAATCCTGAGTCAGCACCGTCCCGGCAGAAAAGAGTTTGGTTCCTGTTTTTGTAAAAAGTCCGCTTCCCATAACCATTCCGGGCTTTAGCTGATAAACAGCGATCTCTTTTAGCCTGACAGGATTATTGTTTATCTGAGGACTTAAGACATTGACAACATATTTTTCAAGAAAATTGACAATAGAGGGATCTAAACGTGATCCTGAATACTCTTCGAGAATCTCCATAAGCCTGTCAACAGAGGCATGGGGATGGTCGATCCATATCTGATCCAGAACGTCAGCACCGGCAAGTATCTTGGAAGCCAGAGGAATATATCTTTTTTTCAACCCTTCAGGCAAGCCGGTTCCATCAGAATTTTCATGAAGATAGCGTATTGTTCTGGCGATCTTTTCAAATCCCGGACACTGCTCTAAATATGCCGCTCCATTTGATGGATGAAGCATCATCATGTTCTTTTCATATTCTGACCACTGGGATGGCTCTTTGTTCATTATGGACGAGGGGATGAGCATTGTTCCGACCTCATGGAGCATGGCAGCCTTTCTTAAAATCTTAACGGCATGAGGCTCAAGTCCTATTTTATCCGCTACATACTCTGAAATCTCTGCCACTCTTTTGGAATGTCCCTTTTTTGATTCACTCCTTGACTCGACCATGCTACATAAAAAGGCATTGATTCCCTTTATATTTTCAGACAGATTTGCATTAGAGGAGTGAAGTTTTTTTTTCAGGATATGCCGTTCGTTACTCATGATATTGATCTGTTTAAGAGAGTTGTAGGCAAGCTCCTTTTCTCTTGAAAATTCTTCTCTTGTATCAAAAATGATATGTTTGAGTTTATCAATATGCTCAAGTGCACGGTCAAGAGTCGCTTTGTGCCATAAGACTCTCTGGTTCAACTCCCTCTGGTTTGTATGAAGTCTTATTCTGAAATCAAGCTCTTCAAAGGGGAAAGGTGCGACCATTACATCACATCTGTTTTCAAGACATCTGACTTTAACCTCCGTGCCAGGATCAGCGTCAAATAAAAATATTATCTGACCCTTGTGTGCAATATTAAATATATGCGGATGATCAGGCAGATACTCAGGCATGATAACGGGCATGTTTTTTTTTTCATTGCCTGTATTTTGAAACCGGATATCGGCAATATCCTGGAGTTCAATTACAATTTCTGTATTGTCTACAGTTTGTGTATGGTCTATGCTTTTAATGTTTTTAGTATTTTCATTTATGTTTTTCGTATTTTGAGAGTCAGCCGCATCAAAAGGATCAAGTGCCTCTTCAGGTTGAAAATCAAGACCATCTACAAGTGTCTCTTCAGGTTGAGTCTCTCCTGTCGCAGTTGCACCTGGTACTCCTCCCCCTCCTGTACAGTCAATAATGATAATGTCAGGATGTATGGAGTCAACCACTTGCTCAAGCATATCAGGCTCGCTGCATAATTTAATCAGATATCTATCTTTTTTATGTAGATACTCTGAAACACAGGAGTTGTTAAATGCACAGCAACAGACTATTTTGGTTATTTCCCTGTCTTTATTGTTATTCATAATTGTAGTTGGTCATATTGTTATAAACACTAATGCATTCCATAAAAATATTTGTTTTGGTCAGTTCAGAAGGATGTCTATTCAGAGTAGTTGCCAAACCACCAGTCATCCCATTTTGAATCCATTATACTCTGTGCAAGTTTTTTACCGGTATCAGTTTTCAGCCTCTCCATAATAAAAGGCAGCCATTTAGCAGGTGATTTTGCACCTGTATCATGGCATTTTTTCAACTCAAGAATAAAAGATAGCTGATCAGCGTCTCTTGCAAGCATGGCTTCACGGGTAGTAGCCTCATTAAACTCCTGTAGAATCAAAATCAACTCGTTGCCAAACGGAAGTCCGGCAGCCATGTCATCGGCAGCCTTTGATTCAAGGGCAGTGACATATTTTTTCTGGACATAGTTCATATCTCCAGTCCTGGACTCAGGAAGATCATGAATCAGTGCCATGGTAATCAGCTTTTCAGTGTCAATACCTGGTTCCATCCGAGATATTACAAAACAGATCATGGCTGTCATAAAAGAGTGCTCTGCAACGCTCTCTTTTCCAGAACCAAGAAAAGCGTAGCCAGAACGGCTCAACTCCTTTAACATATTGGTCTCAAATAGAAAATCTATTATTTTTTTCATTGTTTGCCGTAATTATCTTCATTGTTTGGCATAATTCTCTTCATTATTTACCGAAATTCTTTTCATTGTTTGCGTAAAAATGGATTCTAATCATTACGATTCTGGATTGCAGGGAGTAACAGGGAAGTACTTTTGGGGGTTGGAAATCAGCCATACTCGTTCAATTATGCTCCCATGTCACCTTCAGGACTTCCTGGTAGGTGGTCTCTCCAGCAAGCATCTTTGTGATTGCCCTGTCTCGCAAGGATACAAATCCCTCTTTTTCAGAAATTTTTCTCAATTCCGAGATATTAACATCAGCAGATGTTATTTTCTTTAAATTTTCTGAATAGGGTAATACCTCAAAAACAGCTTTTCTGCCCTTGTAACCTGTGTACCTGCACTGGACACAACCTTTGCCACGCCTAAGTGTAATATTGCCGCTGCTGGACATATAGCCATTATGGAGCATAACCTTGTCATAATTAAGATTAAAACCCATGGCATTCATTTCACGGATATCCATTTCAAAATTCTCCGTACAGAATGGGCAGATGGTTCTTACAAGTCTCTGGGCAATAATACCGGTCAGAGAAGAGTGCACCAGAAATGGTGGTATTCCAAGATCAAGAAGGCGCGTAATAGAAGAGGCAGCATCGTTTGTGTGCAAGGTTGAAAGTACAAGGTGCCCTGTAAGTGCGGCCTGAATCGCACTCTGTGCGGTCTGGAGATCTCTTATCTCTCCTACCATTATGATATCAGGATCCTGACGAAGAATATTTCTCAGTATGGTGTCGAAAGTAACATCGATGGCCGGCTGAACCGCAATCTGATTGAAATCCTCATGAATCATCTCAATAGGCTCTTCTATTGTGGTAATATTAATCTCGGGAGACGACAGAAGCCTCAAGGTGGAATAGAGGGTTGTTGACTTGCCGCTTCCTGTTGGGCCGGTAACCAGAATAATGCCGTGGGGCATCTTTACAAGTTTTTTATACTTGTTGTAATCATCATCTGCAAATCCAAGCTCCTCAAGATTCTGGAAAAGTACGGCCGGATCCATAATCCTCATTACCACTTTTTCGCCAAAAGCCACCGGAATACTTGAAACGCGGATCTCCACCTCAACACCGTCTTTTTCCGTTTTGATGCGACCGTCCTGTGGTCTTCGTTTTTCCGCCATATTAAGGCCGGACAGAGTTTTGATTCTGCTTATAACAGCATTGTGAACCTTTTTGGGAAGTTTATAAACCGTATGAAGAACCCCGTCAATTCTCATTCTGACAATGGATGTCTCCCGTTTTGGCTCAATATGGATATCGCTTGCCCGCTGCTCAAACGAGTAGGAAAAAAGGTGATTTACAGCATTTACAATATGCTGATCTGTTGAGGGAACTTCATCAGATGATGTCAGGCGTACGTACTGCTCAAGGTTGCCAAGCTCCACTCCGGAAGTGGAAAAATGATCTTCAGCCGCACTGATCGAGTGTTTGAAACCAAAGCACTCTGAAATCATCTTTTTTATATCAGATTTTGAACTGACTACAGGCAGAACTTTCAGGTTGGTTACCCGTTCAACATCTGCAATGGCCTCATGGTTAAAAGGGTCAATTGTTGCAACAACCAGACGCCCGTCATGCATCTCCAAAGGAAGAAGCAGATGTTTCATGGCAAAGGATCTTGGGATAGTTCTGGTGACCAGGTTCAGGTCAAGTTTGAGAGGATCTATTTTTTTATAAGGGACATCAAGGGCAGAGGCTATGGTCTCATAAATAGTATCCTCTTCAACAGGAAGTTCAGGGTTGTCAATTTTTCTTACCTTAAGCAGGAGCAGAACATCAATAAAAGTTATGGGTGTATCCACTATATTGACAGCACCGGCACTCTCTCTTTTCCTCTCTCGCTCCGCAAGAATCCGCTCTTTTGTAATATTTTCCTTCTGCAAGGCATTTTTTGCCTGGACAGCAGAGATAATTCCCGCATTTACAAGTATTGAACAGATTTTTTTTGATGAAACCATAATTTACCACAAAAATGCATTCTGATTTTAATGATTCAGGGGACTGAGAATCTGACTATGACCTTTTAATTACAATTGCGAATAACATTGGAATTACACCAGAATAGACAATTGTGCAAGGGTAAGGTTCAGAGAAAATGAAAAAAAAAAAAAAAAATTAAAAACCGAAACCACTATGTATGGTATCGGTTTTAACAACTCCATAAACTTAATAATATGCAGCAAAATCAAGCTATATTTTCGAAGCCATATAATTAACACCATTTACAAAAATCCGGATACCTGGAGTCAGGCTTCTATCTTCTGAAACCTCATTGGCTCGAATAGATTCATCTGCATCTGACTTGCAAAATGCTCTCTTGATCCTTTCCCTTTTTCTTGTCCAGTCAGGGTGGTTGGTATAATGGTTATATGCTTCAGGGTGAGGCATAAGCCCGAAAACATGGCCTGTTGAATCGCAAATGCCGGCAATATTATAAATTGAGCCATTTGGATTTTCGTCAGCATATCTTAAAACAACCTGATTATTTTCAATAAGTTTTTCAATAATAGAAGCTTCTGTCACAAATTTGCCTTGTGCATGGCGTACAGGAAGTTCAATGTCAGATATTTTTGTCTGAAATCCTTTTGTAAAAACGCAGGGACTGTCAGGATTCACAGTCATACGTATCCACTGATCCCTGAAGTTTCCGCAGTCATTCCAGGTAAGAGCAACTGACCGGCTCTTGTAATCCTTGTCAATGCCCGGCAGAAGCCCCAAGTTGACAAGGGTCTGAAACCCGTTACAGATACCTATCACAAGCTTACCCTGATTGACAAAAGAGAGAATTTTTTCGCCAATGTGATTTTTGAGCTTCAAGGACTGGATCACGCCCGCACCATGATCATCTCCCCAACTGAACCCCCCGCCAAACGCAAGAATATGAAAGTCATTCAGATCAGCTTTACCGCTGACAAGGCTGTTAATATGAACCCTGTGTGCCTGAGCCCCTGCAAGTTCAAACGCGTATGCGGTTTCCATATCGCAGTTGAGACCAAATCCGGTTAGCACCAATGCTTTAACTTTCTTGTTATCAGGAGTATCATTATTGCGTTTTATCCTGCTCTTGTCACAGGCATTTATATCCTGCTGTTTCATATCAGACCTCCCATGGGAGATTTCCATGCCGATTCAAGACTTTCAATAGAAATATCCGCAATGATTTCGCTGTTTTTATCCTGCTCATGACTCCCTGTATCCTGGCCGTGATGCCATGTGCCCTGATCTTTATAAACGCCTTTAATCACAAGATTGCAATGATCCTCGGTAACTTTGCCTATACATCGACAGGCCATTCCGCTGAACAGTTTTTCAAACAAGGTTTTATTTTCAGGGGCAATAGTTACAATAAACCGACCGGCAGACTCAGAAAAAAGAAGCATTGTATTTTTGATTTGCCAGCCGTTTTTATTTTGACTGACATCGTAAGAATTATCCTGATTGGCACCATCAGCATTATCTGGAATGGCACAATCAGGTTTTGCAGCATCCAGCGGAACTTTTGACAGATCAACCTCCATGCCCAAACCGCACGATATGGCACTTAACGCAAGATGTGTGGCAAGCCCGCCTCTTCCAATTGCATGGGCAGAAGCAACAATACCTGAAGAGACAGCCTTTTCCAGTGCTCTGTAAATAACCTTGAACCTGTCAAAACAGACCTTGGGTACATTCAGACCGGTTTTTCCAAGAAGCTCATAATATTCAGAAGCTCCAAGTTCATTTGAGGTGCTGCCCAGAACATAGACAAGATCTCCTGGCAATTTAGGATCAAGAGTTACACATTTTGTTGAATCTTCAACCACACCTGTCACAGAGAACTGAACAGTCTCCAGAGCAGAGACCTTGATGGATTCACCATATTTCCCCTGAAGATAGCCATCTACATACATGCTGTCCTTGCCGGACAGAAGCGGAATACCATAAGCAAGACAGGAATCCTTCAATGCCCGACACGCCCTCACAAGCTGGGCTGCCTTGAATTTTCCATCAGGATTTTTAACAGGATGGTACTGAATATCCGGCCAGCAGAAATTATCCACCCCGCCGATATGGGAAAGAGAGCCGCCAACCGCAATAATTCTTCTGACTGCCTCATCAATTGTACAGGTCATCATATGAAAAGCATCTATTTTTGAGTACCAGGGCAAAATCGCCTGAGAAAACGCAAGCCCCTTTACAGAGTCAAGAACAGGTCTGATAACAGAAGCGTCTGACGGAATATCCCTGTTGATGCCAACTAATGGCTTGACCACGCTTCCTCCCTGCACTTCGTGGTCATACTGCCTTGTTATCCACTCCTTCGAGCAGATATTGGGTCTTGAAAGCATGTCACAGATAAGGGTGTTATAGTCATGTGGCTCCTTAAGTACAGGCTCTGTGAACCCGCGCTGAGTTGGTGAAATCCATACCGCGTCAAATTCCCACTTTGGAAATCCCTTTTCAAGAAGATCCATATCTACCCAGGCACAGGTTTTATCATGATATTTTATATGAAGTTTTCCGGTATCTGTATATTTGCCAATTACAGTGCTCTCTACCTCATGCTCTTTTGAAAGCTCCATAAACCTGTTGATTTTTTGTGGTTTTACAGCAATGGTCATGCGTTCCTGGGATTCAGAGACCCATATCTCCCACATATCAAGCCCCTCATATTTCAAAGGAACCCTGTCAAGCCAGACCTCGCAACCATTGCTTATCATGGCGGATTCTCCAACAGATGAAGACAATCCGCCACCACCATTATCCGTGATAAAATCAAAAAGCTCCTCATCACGGGCAACGAGCAGAAAATCGTGCATCTTTTTCTGGGTATATGGATCGCCTATCTGAACATGACCTGCCGGTGTGTTCTCTGACAGGACTTCTGATGATGCCGTGACTCCATGAATACCATCTTTTCCAACCCTGCCGCCACTCATCACAATCAGATCACCTGGCTCTGTCTTTTTTTCATGACTCGGTCTTTCGCCGATCTTTTTGGGCATGATGCCAAGTGCGGTTACAAAAACAAGACTTTTTCCCATGTACCCTTCATCAAAGAGCGTCTGGCCAAATGTGGTTGGAACACCGCTTTTGTTTCCACCATCCTTTACCCCCTCAACCACTCCGTCCAAAAGTCTTCTGGGATGCAGGTTTGCTTTTAAGGGGCCACAGTAATCAATTGGCCCTGTACAAAAACCGTAACTTCCCATTATGAGCTTTGAGCCAAGACCGGTTCCCATAGGATCCCGGTAAACTCCCACAATTCCGGTAATAGCTCCGCCGTAAGCCTCCATATTTGAAGGCGAGTTGTGAGTCTCGCCGGTAATCACATAGTTGTGGTCATTGTCAAAGGAGCCCACGCCGGCATTGTCCCACAGAACCGAGACCACCCACTCCTTTTCCTCTTTGAGTTTCAGGGTCGGTTCCTGGATATAGGTCTTGAACAGGTTATCTTCCACAACATTTTCGCCAGTTGAAGGATCATGGTATCTAAAAATTCCCCGAAATGTGTTGTGGTTACAATGGTCGCTTCTGGACTGGGAAATATATTCAATCTCCACATCAGTCGGGCCTTCAATGGCTGTCTTAGCTTCCACTGTCTCATTTTTTGAACAGTTTTCTGAATCTGAATTTCCTGAAAGATTCGAATCTTTTCCTGAAAGCCCCGCTTCACGCCTTGATTTTACGACATTATCATTGAGAAAATAGCTTCTGATGACAGGAATATCTCTTGGATTAAGTGCAAGATTTCGTTCATGGCTTATCTTCTCAAGCATCTCGTCAGATTCAATGTTGATAATTTCAAATGATGGTTCATGGTCAAGAGCCACTTTGGGTATTGCAAGAACCGTGTGCTGTTTGGTTTCCCACTCATCTTTTGAAAAAATCTTCCATTGCTGGATTATGGGATTTGCAAGAAGTTCACCCGCGATCTTTTCAACATCTCCACGGGTCAGGTCAGCTCCTTTTATGCAGTAACGTTTTGAGGTATAGACCCCCTCTCCTTCCGCAAAGTCTCTCTTGAGCAAATCATTTATGGCTTCCATAGCGGTACTTGCGGCATTATCCCTGACACCGGGCCTGAATCCAACCCAGATACACCAGTCAAAATAGATATTCAGTGGAGCATGAGAGTTTGTATCAAGAGCATGGGAGTCTGTATCAAAAACATGAGAGGCCGTATCAAAAACAAAGGAAGTTAGGCTGGAAGAGGGGTTCAAAACAAGAGAGGATATCTGTATTACCGGATTTGTAAAAATCTGGTTTCTTGCCAGTTCAAGCTCTGCCTCTGAAAGGTCAGCATCAATGGTTACCAGGTTCACGGTACGTCCATCCTGAATATCAATATTGTAATATTCAAGAGCCTTTTTCTTCAACCCGTTGGCTTCCGCGTCAAGAAGCTCAGGTTTAAGGGCGATTTCAATACAGGAGATCATTTTATTCACCATTTTATCCGCCATTGAAAATTCTTACAATATCATTATAAAAGACAAAGACCATCAGAGCGACCAGCAGTGCTATTCCAACCTGATTGGCCTTTTCACGAATTTTGTCACTGATTGTTCTGCCGGTAAGAGCTTCCATACCAAAGAACAAGAGATGGCCACCATCAAGAACCGGCACTGGAAACAGATTGATAATGCCAAGATTGATACTGAGCATCGCAATAAAAAAGGCAAGATTGATGATTCCAGCCTCTGCCTGTTGACCTGCCATCTGGGCAATCATAATAGGACCGCCAAGGGTATCTGTAGGAACTGTCCCCTGAAAAATTTTAATAACAGAGATAATGGTAAGCGAGGATATTCTCCATGTCTGTTTTACCCCCTCTCCAAATGCCTGCAATGGATTCAAGGGAATATGCTCAATCTCACCGGCCTTGGCAGATATGCCTATCATGTAACGCTTCTCATCTTCTTCAAAGAGATTCTTGACCGTCTTGATCTCCGGAGTTACCATTAAAGAAAATTTGGATCCATTGCGCAAGATCACAATTTCAATGGATTCGCCAGTGCCATTGCCAATGATATCAACCATATCATCCCATGACTTAACAGCTTTTCCCTGCACTGACTCAATGATGTCATCAGGCAAAATACCTGCTTGATGGGCAGGCGTGTTTTCTCCGACATCACCGACAACCGGCTTGACTATATAAAGCCCTGAGAACTGTGCAATCGTATAAAAAATCAGAAAGGCAAGAAAAAAATTAAACAGCGGTCCTGCCGCAACAATCATAGCCTTCTGGAAGAGCGTCTTATGGCTAAAGGAGAGCTCGATATCTTTGGGTGAAACCGCTTGATCCGGCTCTTCCCCAACCATTTTGACATACCCTCCCAAGGGTATAACAGAGATGCAGTACTCTGTCATTCCTACCTTGCGTTTATAAATTTTAGGCCCGAACCCTAAAGAAAAGGTCTCAACTCCCACGCCAAAAAAACGGGCTAAAAGGAAATGACCAAGTTCATGAAAAAAGACAAGAATCCCAAGAACAACAACAAATGCAAACAAAGAATGTCCCATAATATTCCTTATTTTATCATTACCTAAAAGATTTGATCAGATCCAGTGCGGTTTTTCTTGCCCATGCATCGGATTTGACAACGTCATCAAGAGTGTAGTTTTGAGGCCTGAAGCCATCCCCATTATCCGTTTTTTTATACTTAGAATCCATTATTTCCTTATTGGCACCAGATCTGTGAGCAATATCTCTATGAATGCTGCTGTCAATCTTGCTATGCATATTCATTGTTTCTTCAATTATTGTGAATATAGTGGGAAAATCAATCCGGTGATTTAAAAAAGCATCAACAGCAATCTCATTGGCAGCGTTCATGACAGCAGGAAGGGTGCCCCCCTCCATGCAGGCTTTGACTGCAAAATCAAGGGAAGGGAATCTGTCTTTATCAGGCTGTTCAAAAAAAAGACTTCCCAAAGCAGCAAAATCAGGAAACTCAAGTTTCAAATCCAGCCTTTCCGGCCATGAGAGGGCATAGGATATGGCAGCCTTCATATCAGGCATGCCCATCTGTGCCATCACTGACCCATCACTGAATCCTACCATTGAGTGGACAATACTCTGTGGATGTACAAGAACTTCAATATCAGAAACAGGAACATTAAAAAGATGCACCGCCTCCACAATCTCCAGAGCCTTGTTCATAAGGGTTGCCGAATCAATTGTTATTTTGCTTCCCATGCTCCAGGTAGGATGATTTAGAGCATCTTGAGGCCTTATGC
>JADFYT010000059.1 GCA_015232935.1 Desulfamplus sp. | reverse complement strand
AATATTGATTTAATCACCTCTTTGTATTCCAACTCGCAGCCATCGTAAATAACAAGCGGGTCAAAATGGAATGCAAGCCTGTATCCCCACTGTTCGCATTTTTTTGCTGCCTTGAGCCTTGCCCCAAGGGAGGCTGTATTTTTTTCCTCGGATTTTATGATTGAAGGTGTATTTAGCGACCAGGCAATAATTGTCTTGCGGTTGTGGTCAATATTTTTAAGGGAATCTACGTTCACAGTCTTTGTCTTGAGTTCAAGAACAGAATAATTGCTCATGGAGCCGGACTGTACAGCTCTCCTGGATTTTGAGCTTTGCTGCTCCGCAAATTTTTTGACCAGCCTTGCAGGCAGGTTACTCATTTTTTCCCAGATAAGGCTGTCGGTAAACTCGCCCGTCCCCACCCTGAATGTTTTGTCTTGAGCAAAAAGGCCATCAAGAGCACAAAATATCTTCTCCTGACCAGCGAAATACTGGAGCACCGGAGGATGAAAATAGGCTTGCAAAATACAGTAGGAGCAGTCCATTGTGCAAAACGTTCCAGTATGAAGAATGGTGTAGTCGCAGCATGTATAGTGGCTTGTCCCGGGGCACTGTTTTATTATGGCACCGTGATTTTCAGTAATATAAAGGGTTTGTTTTCCCTTTAATACAGGATCATCAGAGGCATTGACGTGATCATATACAACTTTGCTCTCGTTAACATACTCTGGTCTTAATCCTGTTTTTTCAATGATGTAATCTGTCTCTTCACAGGGCTTTATATGGTTGTCCATAAAAAGGGTTTCTATTTTCATAAATAAATTATTTCCGCAGGCTTTTTTATTGATCAGGAAATCCTGTAAAAAAACAATTGCAACAAATCTGCCTGTGTTCTTTTACTAAAGGAATTTCAATCAGACATTAATTGCAGCGAAGCTGCCTGTGTTCCAGTTAAAATGCATTCTGATTTTCAAGATTCGGGGAGAAGGGGGAGCACACAACGAACATGAGTGTCTTTGTATGAGAAAACGGGTGTTTTGGTATGAGAAGATTTGTCAGAGACAATTATCAGAACAATTGATCTTTCACGAAAGAATCTTTGCGATCAGAGGATTTTTACTCACTTCCGAGAGCATCTCAACTTTTTTTGCCATCTCCTCAACACTTGAAACCTTAAATGTAAATGTGTAGTCCCTTCCCTCAAAATCCACAGGAGGGTCAAGTCTGAGATCATTTTTAAGTTTCAGATTTCTTAAATTGATTGCAAATTTTTCCATGGCTTTTGCTATATTTGGATATCTTCTCTTAAAAAGAAGGGCTCGTACCAGATTGCCCTTACGGTTTTCATCAACGCTATTACGAGCATTATCAACAACTTTGCGATTCTCATGAATGCCCTTACGAGTATCATCAACAGCTTTGCGATTCCCGTCAATGCCCTTATGCGTATCATCAACATCTTTGCGATCTGGAACAGCACCTTTCCGGTTTTGATTCTCACTCTTGTTATCATCCATGTCATCACCAATTATTTCTCTGATATCATCAGATTTAATAACATCACAAATGGAGATATCTTCTCTTGCAGCAATCTCGATAATATGGGTGATAATCTCTTTTTGCTTGTTCAGACCGGTTCTGATCCTTGAAAAGAGGGTCACAAAGGCATCAAGAGACTCTGCATCGCGGGATTTAAGTTTCAGAGCGGGTCCCATGGCAATCCTCTCCTGGTCGATCAGCTCATGCACAGATCTATCCATTTGTGCAAGATCGCCAAGCATATTGACCAAAGAGTGATTCATGGTGCTGTTAAAGATGGCAGGAGAGGCTGAGGCAATCCGCTCAACAGAGAGAAATCTTTTCAAAAGCAGAATCCCTCTTGCCTGTTCCATGACAGTTAAAGGCCGCTGAAACGCGTTGTCTGCTATGGCAAGGATTGCACAAAAAAGCTCTTTGTCATGACTCTCTTCATACTCCGGCTTCGGCACCTCATGACTCTCTTGATACTCCAGTACCGCAGCCAGGGAGTCAGACATGCCGACAGATTTCATGGCCTGAACTCTTCTAAAACCGCATATAATCTGAAAGTACGATCCATTTTGAGCTTTACGGGAACCGGAATTTGTTTTTCTGAGCACAGGAAGGTTAATCAAGCCTATTGAGTTGATTGAAGCGGCAAGTGCAAAGAGAGGATTATCAACTGAAGAAAGAGAACTATCAACTGAAGAGAGAGTATTACCAACTGAAGATGTGTCATTAGTGAAGGATGTATTAGCTGAATTTGAGTCTTTACCGCAGGATGTATTATGACAGGATATATTGTCAGATGAGATCCTGAATGTCTCATCTGACAGGTCTATTTCATCCAGACTGACCCTTTTGATACTGGTCTTTTGTTTTATGTCACCAGAAATAATTTTGTTTAACATCACAGTCTGAATATTTACCATTACATCTTGCCGGTTATAAGGTTGAGGGCTTCCCAATATTTAGCCGAAGTCTTTTCAACAACATCGCGTGGAAGTGCCGGAGCCGGGGGTGTCTTGTCCCAGCCGGAAGACTCTAACCAGTCTCTTACAAACTGCTTGTCAAAACTTGCCTGGGCACCTCCTGGAGAGTATGACTCCTTTGGCCAGAAGCGTGAAGAGTCAGGAGTCATAACCTCGTCAATCAATATTATTTCACCGTCAACCATTCCAAATTCAAATTTGGTATCAGCAATAATAATACCTTTGCTCAACGCAAGTTCTGCCCCCTTTTTGTATATCGCAAGACTTAAATCTCTGACTTTCTCAGCCTTTTCCCTGCCAAGGATCTTTACAGTCTCCTCAAAATCAACATTGATATCATGATCACCCACATCAGCTTTTGTAGAAGGAGTGTAAAGTGGTTCCGCAAGCCTGTCAGACTCCTTTAGCCCCTTGGGAAGTGCAATTCCGCAAACATGACCCTCTTTTTGATAGGATTTCCAGCCAGAACCCGAAATATAGCCTCTGATAATACATTCAACAAGAAGCGGCTCTGCTTTTTTAACAAGCATGCTTCTGCCTTCAAGAATATCAGCATACTTCTGGCAGACTTCCGGAAAATCACGGACATCGGCAGAAATCAGATGATTGCCTACAATATCTTCCATAACCTTGAACCAGAAAACTGAAATCTGGGTCAATACCTTTCCCTTGCCGTCAATTCCGTCAGGCAAAACAACATCAAAGGCTGACAATCTGTCGGTTGTCACCATCAAAAACGCATCACCTGTGTCATAGATATCTCTGACCTTGCCTTTTCTTACGAGTTTGAGGTCTTTAAAGTCAGTCTCTCTAACAATTGCCGTACTCATCGTTTAAGCTCCCTTTATAAATATATGGTTTGTTTTTAATCCGCAAAAAGCAGATTGATGTCAAAATCATACTTGGTGATATTTTGATTCAATACTCTGGAGAACCTTGTGAAATCAATCTTACTCCAGTTTCTGTCGCCAAATTTTTCCATGAAATTATCTATGTTCTGTTTATTAATTGCCGAGAATATTTTGTATTTGAGTTCCAATCCCTGGTCGGCAAAATCTTTTCCGTTATGATAATCATAAAGTAAAACCAATGCCCAGCCTCCGGTCATAAAATGCCCGCCCAAAGAGGTAACCAGTTCACCAGTTTTAACTTTTTCCAGGCCGGGACCATCCCAGTTCAGCCCACCAAAAAATATATCAGTTCCAGGTTTTCTGCCGACATTAACAGCACCCTGGATTGCACCTAACGCTACAGGGTCGTTAACGCACCATACAGCAGCTATATCAGGATATCTTTCCAGCATAAAAGGCAGCTTGTTTTCAGCTTCATCTTTTGACCAGTCACATACCACAATCTGCTTTAACGCTACATTATCATATTCAGATACTGCCTGTTCCAATCCCGCCACTCTTTCAACCGATGCCTGTGTAACAAAGTCTCCTGCAAAACCAAGCATATTCAAATTCCCGTCAGGAGCGGTTACACCTGCTTTCAAAGAGTGGTCAATTAACAATTTGGCAATCTGATAGCCTGCGTAGTGGTTGTCAGGAACAAGAGAACCAATATAGTTTTTATATTTTTCCCTTGGCACACCTGTTCTGTGGTGTTGTTCACCTTCAAAAGTGTTGAGCATGACAAATACCTTAACTCCCGCCTTGTCAGCGTCTGTAACCATGCTTTGTGCAGAGAGTTTTTCATTTACCACAACAAGATATTGAGGAGGATTTTTACGGATAACCACCTCTTTTGCCTGCTTTTTCATTTTAAAGTGGTCACGCTCTGCATAGATTATCTCAAGGTCAATATTTAGCTGATCCGCAACAGCATTCATGAATGAT
The DNA here is from genome assembly GCA_015232935.1 of Desulfamplus sp. Lineage (GTDB taxonomy): Bacteria > Desulfobacterota > Desulfobacteria > Desulfobacterales > Desulfobacteraceae > Desulfamplus. The sequence continues at coordinate 6,522 of JADFYT010000059.1, read as the reverse complement.
GAGACTGATAACCAGAAACCTCCGGTCGGATTATCCGGATCAGAAAAACCAGGGTTGATAAATGTGACTTTGATTTTTTGTGCGGATAGTGGTGAATCCGCTGCTTTTGATGAAGAATATGATGCAGTGGCACAGCTCAACACCCACAGGACAACAATTGGAATGATATGTCTTTTCATAAAAAAGTCCTCAAAAAAAGCGCCAATTATTTTTGTGTCAACTATTTTTGGGGCGATATGAGATATGAACAAAACAACACAAAAATCAGAGACTGGAATCCAGATATTCCATATACCACATTGCCGCCATATCAAGACCCTTGCTCACTGAAAAGAGAGGCTTGTAACCCAAAAACCTTGAGGCACTGGAGATATCAGCCAGAGAGTGGCGGACATCTCCAGGTCTGAAATCCCTGTATTCAGGTTCACGCTCCATTGCATCCGGATATTTTTGTGCCACACGTTCCCTGATCATTGTAAAAAGTTGATTGAGCGTGGTTCTCTGTCCAAATGCCACATTATAAACACGGTTTACAGCATCTCTTTCTTTAACTACCGCTGCCAGAATATTGGCCTGAACACAGTTGTCAATGTAGCAGAAATCACGACTGGTCTGACCGTCTCCGTTTATATAGACCGTATTGCCGAGTATGAGTGACGAGAACCACAGTGGCATGACCGCAGCATAGGCACCATCAGGATCCTGTCGCTTGCCAAATACATTGAAATACCTCAACCCTATACTCTCCATGCCATAGGTTCTTGCAAAGACATCTGCATAAAGTTCATTGACATACTTGGTCACGGCATAGGGTGACAGAGGGCGGCCTATCTTCTCCTCGATCTTGGGAAGATCAGGGTGGTCTCCATATGTGGAACTTGAGGCTGCATATACAAAGCGTTTGACACCGGCATCCCGTGCAGCAACAAGCATGTTGATGTGGCCTGTGATATTGTTGGCGTGTGTATTCAAAGGATCAGCAACAGAACGGGGAACTGATCCAAGAGCTGCCTGATGCAGAACATAATCCTGACCCGCACACGCATTGACACAGTCATCAATATTTCTGATATCAGCCTTGACAAATACAAAGTTATTCCACTGATCCGGCGTAACAGAAGAGCGAATCTGATCAAGATTATGCTGAAAACCTGTAGAAAAATTATCAAGCCCGGTCACCTTTTGATTGAGAGCTAACAGGGCTTCCACAAGATTTGAACCTATAAAGCCAGCGGCACCTGTAACAAGCCAGCGTACAGGATTATTCGCTAATTCCCGACAGATATGGTCATAACTCATTGTATTGTTTAACTCCTGAATTACAGTTGATGTTTTCGTAAAAAGTCCGATACAGGCGTTTTTTTGTGCAATAACCCCCTGATTTTATTGGACGCGGATTCTGGAAAATTCACTTTTTACGAAGTCTCCACAATTTAAAGCCTCCAGAAAGAGACTCCCGCCTGTTTTGCAACTTCCGGATCAAGTACCGATTTGACATCAACAAGAGAACCATTTTCTCCAAGCATGGCAACAAAATCCTCTGTAGCCCTTTTACGGTAATCCGCATGGGAAACAGCAAGAATAAGGGCATCCAGATTTTTCAAGTCATCCCATGAACACAGGTTGATGCCATAATATTTAAGTGCTTCTAAAGGATCTGCCATGGAATCATGCACCAATACATTAACACCGTAATCCTTGAGTTCAGCCACAATATCAACAACCCTGGTATTACGAAGATCAGGACAATCCTCCTTAAAGGTCAACCCGAGAACCGCAACTTTCGAGTTTTTAATTAATTTGCCGGCATTGATCATCATTTTCAAACTTTTTTCAACAACAAACCGTCCCATGTTATCATTGATTCTTCTTCCTGCTAAAATTACCTCCGGATGATATCCTTCTGACTCGGCTTTGAATGTAAGATAATAGGGATCAACTCCAATACAGTGACCGCCAACAAGACCCGGGAAAAATTTCAGAAAATTCCACTTTGAACCGGCTGCTTCAAGAACATTTTTGGTGTCAATTCCAAGTTTGTCAAAAATCAGGGCAAGTTCATTCATAAGAGCAATGTTAAGATCTCTTTGGGTATTTTCGATAACCTTTGCAGCCTCAGCCTCTTTGATGGTTTTGGTGCGATGCACTCCGGCTGTAACTATAGACTCGTAAAGTTCGGCAACCTTTTCCAGAGTCCCAGGCTCGTCACCTGACACCACCTTTACAATTTTTGTAAGGGTATGCTCCTTGTCTCCCGGGTTGATTCTTTCAGGAGAGTATCCTACATGAAAATCAGCCTTCCACTTGAACCCTGATTCCCTTTCAAGAATAGGGACGCATATGTCTTCGGTAACACCGGGATAGACTGTGGATTCAAAGATCACAATCGCCCCTTTTTTCATATATCTGCCTGCCGTCACTGAAGCACTCTCAACAGGGAAAAGGTCGGGTCTTCTTGCCTTGTCAATAGGAGTCGGGACAGCCACTATAATGTAGTCGGCCTGCCTGAGCATTTCAGGGTCAGTAGTCGGAATAAATTTTGCTGCCCGCTCAAACTCCTCTGTGCTGACCTCGCCTGTTGGGTCATGCATCTTGTTGCAATTTTCAATAATGGATGACTTCAGATCAAAGCCTATGGTGTCATACTTTGTACCAAAATGGACAGCAAGGGGCAACCCGACATATCCAAGTCCAATCACAGCGATCTTAGAATTTTGATTCATTATTTTATGTTTCCTGAAATTTATGTTTCCTGAAATTTATTGTATTCAGATTTCCATTCAATTGATTATCAAACTCATTGGACTTCTTGCAAAACCGGATTTTACGCCTTGATTTTACTGGATAAAAAGTGAGTTCTGCAGGAGGTCTGTTATCAAACGCCTGATATCTACTTATGTTTGTCAACCAAGGTCAATCCAGTATTGAATCCACTGACACCGCTCCTTGTAAGGATAATTCATAAGCTCTGTCCCTATAATTGAAAAATCCTTTTTGCGGACAACATAATATGAAACTTTTTCGTGATCCAGAACCTTTCTGACTCCCAATGCTACAAATAGGGTTTCATATTTGTCTTCAACCCAGCAATTGACAGCACCGGTAATGATAGTAAGATCTCCTTCACGCACGACATTGAACAGATTCATCATCACAATCTTGAATTGTTTGCCGTCAAAGTGATCATCGGCATCTGTTCTGGTAAGTTCACATTTTATAAAGTTCTCGTAACACATTCTCGTTTTTTCATAGCCATCTTCCTCAGAGTATGCAGGTATAACCCAAAAAGATAAAATCGTCAAATAACAGAACAGAATTGGTAAAAGACAGGAACAAGATATTCTCATACTATAGTTTTCCAGATAATGAAATTGGTTGAAACGCCGCCTGAACCCGCCGGCAAAGGGTTGTCTTGCCAAAAGACTTTTCTGGAAATCCATATGACAGCAAACAAAATCTGTAAGGATATGAAAAATTTTGGAGATATGTTTGTTTCTGAAATTTGAATTTTGAATCTCTGAAATCATATTTTTTTCTCAAGAACCTGTAGAATGGTTTTTGGAAGCTCCTTTAATACCAAAGGCTTTATAATTACACGGCTGATACCCGCAAAAAAATCGGTGAACATGGCTGTGATTTTTTCATCTTTATACCCTGTTCCAAGAATAATATTGATCTCGGAAGATGTTTCAAGAATATTTTTAACAAGACTTGCACTACTGACGCCCTTATGAATACCGCCGTCAGCAATAACAAGATTGAATTTGTCAGGCTGTTTCCTGAAAATCTCAAGAGCGTCATAGGAGTTGGCCGCAAGAGTTACCGGATAGCCAAGTTTTGTTATCACCATCTCGATAAGAGATCTTTTTTTGGGATCATCATCCACGACAAGAATATGCTTTTTGCCCTTATATGGCTCCTTGGGAGGAGGCTCTTCTATAACCGGAGGCAGTTCAACATTTTTCCAGTCGCTGCCTGACAGGGGATTGACCAGAGTAACATCAATCTGGAACAGCTTGGAATTTTTAAAAAGGGATACCTGATCATCAGGAACCGTAATAATAAGCTGCTTTGCTGTTGAAAGATATTGCCTTAACCATATCCTGTAATCCAGATCATCTCCCTCTAACATAAGCACTCTTGATCCAAGCTCTGTATTTACCTGAAGCGTATGATATATTTTAGGACTTCCAGCACCCGCGATTTCTGTCTCCTTGTAGTTTTCGGCAATAAAATCTACAAGATAATCAAGGGCAGAAGAGCGGGTTGGAGAGCATATTATGCTCAACGGGAACAGGAGAAAAAATAAAATCAGTATTTGAGTAACTTTTTTCATTAAAAATCTCCATTAGACCATGATCTGTTTTCACGGTAAAATTTAATGACAAACGGGATTCGACCACTCCCGGCGATTAAAAAAACTAATACCTGTTTTCACGTTAAAATTTCAACTGGCAATGGTAAATAAAGGATGTTATCTTTGAACGTCTGCTTACTTTTTACAAGTGAATCAATTTTATGCCGTAGCGTCAAATAACAATATCGACAATCTTGTATGATAACTTGACATCTGCTCATGCTGCTTCAGAATTCGACACCTTCTGGGCAATATCTGCTACATTCACTGATTTTATAATCCCAATTGCAATAAAAATACAAATATGAGTTCAATGGATATTTCAAACAAAGACTTCAACCACCTGTCGCAACTGATATATTCAGAATCCGGCATCAATATTCATGAAGGAAAGATAGAGCTTCTCAAATCCAAAATTGCCAAAAGAATGAGAAGTACCAAAATACATTCCTGCCATGACTATCTTCAATACCTTGCGGAAAATAAAGATGAAATAATAGAGTTCATAGATACTGTAACCACCAACCACTCTTTTTTTTTCAGGGAAAATACAAGTGTCCAGAAAATGATAGATGCTCTTTCACTTGAAAACAGGAGCCGCAAACGAACATTCAATATCTGGTGTGCGGCATGTTCAACCGGAGACGAGCCCTATTCCGTGGCAATTCAGATGCTTGAACAGGGGCTTGTCTTCTCGATTCTTGCAACAGATATCTCTCACTCTGTTTTAGATACAGCCATAAGAGGGGTATATTCTCAAGAGAGGGTCAAAAACGTGCCTGTTCCTGTTCTTCATAAATATTTTCAAAAAGGAACGGGTAAAAAAACAGGTTGTGTAAGAGTCAAAAAAGAGGTTATGAATCATATTGAATTCAAGAAATTCAATCTTGTCTCTGACTCCATCCCGAAAGAAAGGTTTGATGTTATTCTGTGCAGGAATGTGATGATATACTTTGATGATCCAACCGCAGAAAATGTTGTCAACAGACTGTATCATGCTCTTAAAAACGGAGGCTTTTTTATAATTGGCCAGGCGGAAAGTCTTATGAGTCTTGACCATAAATTCAAATCTGTAAAAAACACCCCGAGCACCTTTCAAAAATAGGAGCGTTTTTTTTAAGGCTTATGAGAGCAAGTGATGTTTATGTGAAAATCTTTTGATATATCCGCAATTATCAGACTTTCTTTTTTCGTTGTGCACATAAGGGCATGGCCGTTATAAAAAAAGATGCAGATTAGGCCGGTCAACACTCTCTGGCGGCTCGCCATTACTTGGGAAAAGTCCATCAATAGCTTTAAAGATCCCGTCAGGCGTATCTGGTTTGAGCATCTGCTTGCTTATGCTGTGGCCGAATTTGAATCCTGCCGCATAATATGGGATAAATTTCTTGAACATCTTTACCGCGGTTCTTTCATCGTGATGCCTGACAAGCAGTGTCATCATACGCATGGCCGTATGTCTGTAAATATTACCCTCCGGCAGGAATCCAAATCCACTGCCACTGTTATCCCGAGATCTACCGTCATCACAAAAGCTGCTGTTATAACAAGAGAACATGGCGGGGTCCGGGCGTGCTACATTCATGGAACCACAGGCGAGAGCGGCAAATATCCACGGTCTTGCAACTGCCATGCGTCCAATCGAGATGCCATCACATCCGCTCATACTTAACATCTCTTCACAGTCTGATGGATCAAAAACATTTCCATTGCCAAATACAGGTATTGAGACAGCCTCCTTGACCTTCTTTATATACTCCCATTTTGGAGGTCTCAATCGTCTGTCCGGTGCGGTTCTTGGGTGAAAGACAAGAGCATCGGCACCGGCCTCCTCAAACATGAAAGCCATCTGTTCAGCATCAAAAGCGGCATCAACAGGGTTGTCCTCCCATCCGATTCTGAACTTCACAAAAACAGGAATTGAAACACTCTGCCTGACCGCCTCAACAATCTGCCTTGCAAGCTTCGGATTTTTTAAAAGTGCTGCACCGCTGCCCTTTTTGCAGATAGCCGCGGCACAGCATCCAAAATTAAGGTCAACGCCAAAAACTCCCTCTTTTTCAACTCTTTTGGCTGCAAGTGCCATGCTTTTCGGATCTGACCCGAATATCTGGCACACAAGCCAGGGAAGTTCCTCATCCCTCCACTTGAAAACAGTTGAAATA
>JADFYT010000058.1 GCA_015232935.1 Desulfamplus sp. | reverse complement strand
TGCCGCAAGATTGACAGAGTCCATTGGAGGGGCGGTAGGAAGCCTCAAACTCCCCGATCACATACGAGATTCATTGCCAACACAGGTCACAACAATTCACAAGCTGCTTGGAAGCCGCTCGGGTACACGCCACTTTATCCACACAAAGAGAAACAAACTAAACCTTGACCTTCTGGTTGTGGATGAAGCGTCAATGGTTGATCTTGAGATGATGGCATCCCTTGTTGCGGCTCTGCCTGACAAAGCTCGTGTTATTCTTCTGGGTGACAAGGATCAGCTTGCATCTGTTGAAGCCGGATTGGTTCTTGGGGATCTGTGCCGTAATGCTGAAAAAACCAATTATACCCGGGAAACACGGGACTGGATTGAAAAATATACAGGTTATTCAATCCCGGATCCTGCGGAGTCAATAATAAAAAATCTGGAATCAATCCAGGGCGATGCGAAATTAATCACAAACAATGCGGAGTCGATCCCGAAACATGCGGGACAGGAAAAATGTACAGTAGCATCTGTTCAAAACAGGATGGAAGGAAAGCCTGTAGATCAGCATGTTGTTGTGCTGCGTAAAAGCCACCGTTTTGGAGAGACAAGCGGAATAGGAGCTCTTGCCCGTGCAGTCAACGAAGGCGATCCGGACAAGACAGAATCTGTCTGGAAAAAAGGGTTCAAGGATATATTCTCTCGTTCGATTAAAACCACTGATGATAAAGCCTTTGCAAGTCTTGTACTTGATTCCGGATACAGATCCTATCTGAAAATGGTCTCTGACGGACCTGGCATGGACTCTGACTGTCCTGTAATAGTCTCGGATAACCATGGCATGATCTCTGATTCTGATTGTCCTGTAATGGTTTCTGGCTGCCCTGACAATTCCAGTAAAATCAAAATTAAAAAGGCTGATGAAGATGATCAAAAAGAGGAGCGGTGGATAAGGGCTGTTCTGAATGAATTTTCCCGTTTTCAGCTTCTAACGCCACTTAGAAAAGGCCCCTGGGGTGTTGAGGGTCTGAATAAAAAAACAGCGGAGATTCTTCACAGGGCGGGTCTCATACCTGCCACGCAAGGCTGGTATCCAGGCAGACCAGTGATGGTTCTTTGCAATGATTACAGCCTTGGGTTGATGAATGGCGATGTTGGAATACTTCTTCCGGTCAAAGGGGCTTTGAGGGTTGTCTTTCCCATGCCTGACAGAACCTTTAAAAAAGTGCTGCCTTCACGACTTAATGATGTTCAAACTGTTTATGCCATGACTGTGCACAAATCACAGGGTTCGGAATTTGACCACACAGCACTCGTGCTGCCGGATACCATGAGTCCGGTATTGACCCGGGAACTTGTTTACACCGGCATCACCCGTGCAAAAAGCTCGTTTACCCTGGTGACTCCAGAGATCAACCTGCTCGGTGAGGCTGTCAAATGCCGGACTCACAGGGCTTCGGGACTTGGGGATATGGTTCATTGCCTGTGATTGTTGAGCATCCTCCATGCCTTGATTTTTCAGAGCATAGAGGATGCTTTTTTAAACCCGGGTTGATTTATTTGCCTGCGATCTCTTTTTTTCTCTTTTCAACGTATTCGGTAAGTTTGCTTTCAACGTCCGGGTCTATTTCTGGCTTTTCATAGGTCGCGAGACGCTGGCTTACCTTATCATATGCTACCCGATCCAGAGTCTTTTTTCCGGCTGCTGACCAGGAGTCGTGGTTCATTCGGTTCATCACTGTGGGCATGAAAAATTCCGTGCGGCAAAGCTTGAAGGTCTTTGGCTGGGTCAGATACTGGCCTCCTATTCCAACTGTTTTTATCATATCAAGATCAATGGTTTCGTCGGTAAGGGCAACAGGCTTGAACATGTTTTTCACAAGTCCGCACAGCTCTTCGTCAATTATGAATTTCTCATAGCTCATGGCAATATAGGAGCCAAGAATACCGCATGAGTGGAGAATGAAATTGATTCCGCTTCTTGCGGCAGTAGAAAGGGCAAGTGCAGATTCAATACCAGCCTGGGCATCAGCAGAAAGTGCATCGGTCAATCCTCCTCCTGACCGGCTGGGAAGACCATAGTGTCTTGCAATCTGTGCTACAAGGGAGATGTTTTTGGAAAGCTCGGGAGCACCAATGGAAAGAGCACCTGACTTCATGTCCATGGCTGATGAGGTTGAACCATAGACCACAGGAACACCTGGCTTTACAAGTTGAGCAAGGGTTATGCCGGCAAGAATTTCTGCATTTTGAAGGGCAAGGACACCATCCAGAGTCACAGGTCCTGATGCTCCTGCCATAATAAGGGATGCGATAACACATGCCTGGCCATGGCGTGCAAGCTCAATCAGGGCTCCTGCCATCTCGTCGGAAAACTGCAATGGAGACAAAGAGTTGATAAGGGAGACAGACACTGCCTTGTCCATGATCTTCTCTTTGCCGCCCCACACAATGGCTGCCATCTCAATGCCATCCAGAGCACCTTGGCGAGATACAGGGCTTCCCATAAATGGCTTGTCGCAAAGAAGGATATTGGAAAGATTAAGATCCATATGCACGGTCTCATGCGGCATATCAGATGGCTCAACCATCATCCAGCCATTCATGTTGATATGCTTTGACGTTTGTACAAGTTTGCAGAAATTATCGTAATCCTCCATTGTCGCTTCACGTTTTTTGCCATTAATATCAATTACAAACGGAGCACCGTATCCTGGAGCAAAAACAAAATCATCTTCACCGACTTCTACATTGTTATTCGGGTTTCTTGCATGGACAGTGAATCTTTTGGGAGCTGTCTCAAGTGCCTTTTTGATATCAGATTCTTCAAAAAATACTGTGGTACCCTCAACCCGATGGCCATTTTGTTTAAATATATCAAGAGCTTGGCTGTCATTAAAGGCAATGCCGGTGTTTTTGAGAAGATCCATTGAAGCAGTATGGATTTTTTCTATCTGGGCATTGGTCAGTTCCTGCATTCTATCGTACATGTTTTACTCTCCTTGGCTGTTTTTTGAAGTGATGCTGTCTCAAAAGTATTTTACACTTTTTTAATTGCAAGGATGCAATTCCTTCTGAAGTGTTTTTAAAATATCATGCATTTTATATGCCTAATGAGATGAAAAACGTGTCTGTTTTTGATAAAACCATATATAATCAGATATTTAGATGTCTGATTTATTGAGAACTTACCCGTTTTTTATAGATTGTCTTGTGGAGATATCGTTTTTGGAGAGACTTGATTTTTTCTACTGCAAAAAATATAGGAGGAAAAAATTTTTCTACTGAAAAAAATGGAGCGTCCTTCATTTGCCGGTTTACACTTTCCGAATAGACATGCTCATTTTCGGGGTTTCTTCTCAAAAAAGTGTAAACTATTTTTGAGAAGATATGAAGGATGTCGAAAAATGGCCGTGAATGTTTAGCGTAAAAACGCACTTTTACCATGAAAACGCATTCTGATTCTCATAACTGGGGGTTGCCACTCAGACGGCCATGAACTTTTAACTACGTTTGTAGTATCTGTCGAGCCAACTGGTTCTGAATGCATTATATCTGCCCTGTTCAATAGCCTCCCGTATGGATTTCATAAGATCCTGGTAAAATGTAAGGTTGTGAATGGTGGCCAGAGTTTCGGCAAGAGGATCACGGGTAAAAAAAAGATAGCGAAGAACCATTTGGGAATATGTTCGGCAGGTATAGCAGTCGCAATGGGTGTCTACAGGATATTTTTCCTTTCTGGAAGCCTTGTCCATTATCCGCAGTTTGCCAAGTCTTGTAAACAGGGTTCCCTGACGGGCGTATCTTGTAGGAATCACGCAGTCAAACATGTCAATGCCGCTTCCCACAGCAGCCAGGATATCTTCGGGCAGACCAACACCCATAAGATAGCGGGGTTTGTCAAATGGCAGAAACGGTGTTGTATTTTGGGTTACGTTTTTCATAAGATCATATCCTTCTCCTACGCTTACTCCCCCGATGGCAAATCCGTCAAACGGGATTGCGGTTATCTCTTCAGCACTTTTGCGGCGAAGATCAGGATAAATACCACCTTGCACAATACCAAACAGAAACTGATGGGGCTGAAGTTCAAATTCCCGGCATCTTTTTGCCCATGCTGTTGTTCTATCCGAGGATCTGGCGACATATTCGCGAGTGGCAGGATACTCCACGCACTCATCAAACGCCATTACAATATCTGCTCCAAGATCACGCTGAATCTCCATGGAACGTTCCGGATTTAGGAACATTCTCTTCTTTTTCTTCTCTTCTTTTTTATTGTCTTTCCTGTCTTTTTCCTTATCGTTATAGGAAAACCAGACACCTTCGTCTGTAATCTCCTTGTCAGGAAGGGAAAAGACCTGAAATCCTCCGGAGTCTGTCAGGATAGTTTGATTCCACCCCATGAACCTGTGTAACCCGCCCATCCTTTTAACTGTTGCAAGCCTCTCTTCCAGCCCCAGATGGTAGGTGTTCGCCAGAAGCACCTGGGCACCGGACTCTTCCACATCTCTTGGCAGGGTTGAGCGGACAAATCCGGCTGTCCCCACAGGCATGAAAGCGGGGGTCTGGACAGTTCCGTGTTCGGTGCTAAAGCATCCTCGCCGTGCACCGGCCGGATCAGTGTCATGAAGTTCATATTTTATATCTTTAAGGCTCATCTTTCTTTCCTTGTTATGTTGTTATGGCTTTTTACGGCCTTGGTAGATCGTGTTAAAAAAACAGAGGATTCTCAGGATAACAATCTAAAGTACTTATACACTATACACTTCTTTGTTACATCATTAAAAAATATAAAACCTCTTTTTAAAGGCAACAGTTACGGATCGGCGACTCACCTTTTCTTGAATTGGACGACACGGCTGTTTTTAAGATGAATGGCCTGAATTTTATTGTAGATATTGCAAGTTTCAGGGCCAGGTTCAACTCCAAGTTCGCTTCTTGCGACCTGCCGCCACTTTTCATAAAGTGCTGTGGCGGCCGTTAGCATGCCTGAATCAGCATAAACGATCATAAGATTCTGGTACGCCTCTTCACGCAGAGGGTCAGCCTGTATCGCTTTTTTAAGATACTCCACTGCCTGGAACGGCTGATCCTGATCTTCATGGATTCTGGCGATGATCATCAGGATTTCAATATAATATGTACGCAAAATCTCTCTTTTAAGGTCAATCCACGTTTCATAAGGCTCTTCGGCAAGAAAATCACCTTTATAAATTGCGACCGCCTGCTCAAAAAACAGAAGAGCCAGAGCCACCTCGTCCCGTGCAAGTTTTTCATACCCCTGCTGTGCAAGGGTGTTGAAAGTGTCAATATCCACAGTGACCAGTTCCGGATCAAGCGATACGCGTCCTGTATCCATAGTGAGATAGGAGTATCCGACCTGCTTGTTAACATCCGGTTCCAGTGTCTTGCGAAGACGATGCAGATTAACCTTGAAATTTTTCTCTCCGGCTTTCACGGAGGCATCCGGCCATATGTCGTCAATTATCATCTCTTTGGATATATCTTTTGTATTGTGGCAGATTATTGATTTTAAAAGAAGTTTTGGTTTGTTTCCATCCCATGTGTTGTCAGCGACCGGTTTGTTGTTGACACAAACCGAAAATTGTCCCAAAGTTGTAATGTCTATTCGTGGCAGCAAGAGACGATAGATATGCCTGAGCCTGTCAAGAGCATTCATATCTGCTGCAAGCAGAGGGTGTTTCAGCAGAGAGGATATCTTTAAATCCACGCGGTTTCCTGTAAAGACATTTGACCCGAACTGTTCATTTGAACTATGTGATTTATTTGCGATCAACGGCGACAGTGCACTAAAAAGAGTGTTTGAATCATCAAGGCATATGCCAAGAAGCACTATTTCAGCAAAATCTGACGGTGCCATCAGCGAAAATCTTTCGTATCCCTGCTGGAATGCCCTGTTCAATGATTTAAGAATATACTCTTTTGCCAGAGCCGGCTGACTCTTTTTCCAGAATAGCAGCCCCAAAGCAGCCTCTGTTTCACACCATAAAATCCCTGATGACACTGCTGCAAAGTAATCAAGTGCCTGCTCCAATGATTCTTGTGCATCCGTATAGTTTTTCTGTTTCATCAGAATAAGCCCGTTTAATGCCTGCGCGGCAAAAAAACGGGCATCCTCACCCTTTTGTTCACGCAGAGTCTTCAATGATTTTTCAGACTCTGCCATGGCTGATTCAAATAGAGTATATTTTTTGTTTTTCCTGTCGGGATCATCATAGGCAGGAGTTTGTTGACAGTCTGTATGGTAATGAATAATGGCCTTGATATGGTGAGCAAGTGCAAGATAAAAAGTGTTGCCGGAAAGAATCGAAAAATCAGAGAGATGACCGGCAAGAGAAGTTGCACCGCGGAACCTTCCAGTATATATCCTGTGCATGGCTTTAAGTTCTATAAAACCTGGATATAAAAAGATGAGTCCGAATTTTTCCAGATCCTTTTCAGAGTCATGAAGATATTTTTGTGCATCATCAAAAGCCCCCTGTTTAAGGGCAAAGTCAATTCTTACAAGATGGTTAAGTGCACGATATTCGGGATTGATATCTTCATTTGTAAGAGGCTTGATATCTTTAAGAAGAACTTTGGCATCCAGAAAATTTCCGGTACGGACATAGCCGAATGCCATAACAATCGAGGCATTGAGTTCAATCTCGCTGTTGGCAATTCTTTTTGCAAGAATCATCGCGTTTTTGCAGGAGGATAGCCCCTTGTGTATATCAACCTCACCTGCGATATATCCAAACGCTATATGCTGCCATAAAAGAGCTCTTGCCCAACTAAAGTGAGGATTGTCTCTCTCCCTTGCAAGAATATCTTCTCCGTACTTTATCCATTCAAAAATCCTGGATGGAGATTTTCTCACAAAAACGGCTGCTTCAATAAGGTGTGCTGTCGCAAGCATACAGCCCCTTATGTCATTTTTTACCCCAAACAGACGCAATGCGGTTAAAAAATCATCCACATTTCTTCTGCCTCCCCGTATTCTGCGAGTGACAGTAAGATAATAAATGAGCCATGGATCGCTCTGTACAACTGTTTCAGGCAGAGATTCTATCCATGTGCCAAGATTGGGAGAAAGACCTCTTACAAGAATATCGGTAGCACATTTTTTTATCATGTCGCTTGCCATCTTGTAGTCTTCAGCATCAAGATAGTAGCGAACTGACAGTTCAATTTCACCCCGTTTTTCAAAAAAATGTGCGGCTCTCTTGCTTAACAACTTGAGTTCATCAGAAGATATTTCATGTATAAGAGCCTTGAAAAGAAACTGTTTAAAAAGTGTATTGAACCTGTAGCAGACAGGAAGATGTCTGCTGCTGGAACCATAATATCTGCCAGCCATACGGGTCATGTTTCTGTCATGATATGGCAACAGGCCGACGCTATTGGCCTGACTGGATGCTTTGTGAGAAGTCTGGCTGCTGGTCAACCTTTGAATAAAAAGATTTCGTTTTTCCAGATAGGTCAGAATTTCATGACCATTATCTGGATCGCAAAGTTCTGTTGCCATATCCTCGTCGATCTCGTCAAACATGGATGCCCGAAGCAGAAAATGTTTTATGGATTCAGGTAAAAGTGCATATATCTCCCGTGAGAAGTAATCAAAAGTTTCAGCAGTAAGGTGAAGTGGAAAAGATGATATATCCACATCTCTTGATATGGACTCGGATATAAGGGCAACGCCTCCTGGCCACCCTTCCGTGATTGTGTGAATTTTTCTGATCAACTCTGAAGATAGCGTGTTTCCGCAGTGGTTTTCCAGAAATTGTCCTGTCTCTTCAAGAGTAAATGCCAAATCGTCATTGGCAAGAATCAGAGATCTGTGTTCAAGTTTAAGTCTTGAAATATTAACGGGCGGAAATTTTCTTGATATCAGAAACAGTTTGCCACCCTGGGCTGTCTCGCATGTATGACTGATGATACTTTGAATTAATGCCCAGGATGAGGCGTTGCTGTCAATGGATTCAAGATTGTCAATCACCAGGGCAACAGGATTTGACATCAAGTCAAAAATGGAAATTATAATGTCAACCTGTCTTGCAATATCCTCACAGGTCCCAAGGGTTGCCGGAGAAGCCGTAACCTTCCGGGTTAGCCTGCCAGCATCCTGATCCGGAATTCTCTGTAAAAGAGCGTTTGTCATCAGGTCAAACAGGCTGGTATGGTCAGACTCGCCTTGACCAAGATGAAGCCATACAGGAATTATCCTGGACTCTGACTGAGAAGAAAACCGGTTCAGGTATGAGGCTACCAGGGTTGACTTGCCCTGGGCAGCCTGTCCTTGAACCAGAACGACCCGTTTATCCTGATTGCTGTCAAGAAATTTGTAAAGGCTCTTGCGGGCAATGACATCATGTACCTGGGGAAGAGCGAATGTACGACTGTTACTCATCGCAATTTTTCCTCAACGCTATGGTTCATTTTCATGGTTAACATCATGTTTTCATGTTTTTGCTCAGGAATTTAAATCCAGCAATAATTGCAGCAAAGTTGCTTA
Source organism: Desulfamplus sp. (assembly GCA_015232935.1). Taxonomy (GTDB): domain Bacteria; phylum Desulfobacterota; class Desulfobacteria; order Desulfobacterales; family Desulfobacteraceae; genus Desulfamplus. Next base: position 2,400 of record JADFYT010000058.1, on the reverse strand, counting down.
TATTCAGTCATCGTATTTTGATGTGATTATGTTCGCGAATTCGTGAAGGCCGGCCATCTGAAAGAAACGGATATAGTTGTATGACAGGCCGGTCATTGTTATGGATATTCCATGATCTTTTACCCATTCCATGAAATTGACAAGCCAGTCAAAACCATCCCTGTTAATTGAAAAATCCGCAGAAAACTCAACATCAAGAGAGTTTATATCCTTAAAAAAAGAGTCGTTATTCAAAATTGATTTATCATGACGACTTGATTTATAATCAATAGGTGGCTTGTTGCAGATAGTTGGCTTGTTGCGGATGGTTGACTTGTTGCGGATGGTTGACTTGTTGCAGATAGTTGAATTGTTGCGGATAGTTGAGTTGTTGCGGATAGTTGAGTTGTTGCTGTTTGATTGTAACTGTTTTTCAACAGACGAGGCACCTGCAAGTTTACCCGAAATTCTCAAACATATGCCAGAATCAGACGTTCTGCTTAAAGTAAGCTCCGAAGTTGCAATTCCTCTGTGTTTGATTCTAAGTTCAGCCCGTTTCAGGGCGGATTCAAGTGCCCGTTTTTCAACAGGCTTGTTTATAAAATCAGAGGCTTCAAGATCCAGTGCCTCAACAGCCTTTTCCATGTCTCCGTGTCCCGTGATGATTATTACTTCAGTTTCATGAAAAGCACGTATGTTTCTGAGCACCTCAATGCCGTCCATTCCTGGCATTTTAAGATCTGTAAAGACAATCTGTGGCCGCTCTTTTTCAAATATTTCAAGCCCGGTTTTACCATCTTCTGCCACAAGCACATTATAACCATATGCTGTCAAAAAGAGTTTGAACATGGATAAAGTTGGTTTTTCATCATCAATCACAAGTATTTTCAACATATAGTTCCTTTTTTGCTATGCATATTTAAACCGCGGCATGGCCGTTATCAGGGTAGAAAAATATTTTAAGATGTTGCCACTCTATTAATTTTAAAATATTGTAAAGGAAAAAATGCAGACGTTACAACATAAAAAAATATTTCCGGAAAAGAGCTTGTCTCAATCTTGCAAGCCTCTTATAGAAACCTTGCAAGACATTACAGAAACCTTGATTTTGCTTTTATCAAAAAAAGGAGAAAAATATGGACTCAACAACATTGCATCCAGGCAGATTGCTTGAACTTTCAGGTTCCTACTGGCAGACTTGTGCCCTGCATGGCGGGGTCAAGTTAGACATTTTTACGACCATTGGTCAGGAGAAACTGACTGCTGACGAGGTTGCGGACAAAACAGGGGCTTCTGCAAGAGCTCTTGCCATGCTGCTTGATGCCCTTTGTGCTATGGAACTTCTGGAAAAACATAGTCCTGAGGGCAATGCAAAAGAGAGTTTTAAACACGACGAAAACAGTAATGAAAATAATAGAAAGGACAACTGGAGATATTGTAATACGCCAATTTCGTCAACTTTTCTGTCAAAGGACTCTCCAAGGTATATTGGTTTTATGATAATGCATCACCACCATCTTGTTGAATCATGGTCAAGGCTTGATGAATCGGTGATGAGCGGAAAACCTGTGCGTACCAGAGCATCATTTGGAGAAGAAGCAAGAAGAGAGAGTTTTTTGATGGGCATGTTCAATATTGCCATGGCAACTGCACCCGGGCTTGTTCCCACAGTTGATCTTGCCGGCAGAAAAAGCCTTCTTGATCTTGGAGGAGGCCCTGGTACCTATGCCATTCAGTTTTGCCTGCACAACCCTGAGCTTTCGGCTGTTGTGTTTGATCTTCCAACCACAAGACCTTTTGCAGAAAAGACAATTGAGCGTTTTGGCCAGCAGAACCGGATAACATTTCAGGATGGAGATTTTCTTGTCGACCAGATAAAGGGGAAATATGATGTGGTCTGGATATCTCATATCCTTCATGCAGACTCGCCTTCTGACTGTGACAAGATTATCAATAAAGCTGCCTCTGTCCTTCAACCTGGCGGAATGATAATTATACACGATTTTATACTGAACAACAAAAAGGATGGTCCTCTCTTCCCCGCCCTCTTTTCATTGAACATGCTGCTTGGAACAGATGGTGGTCAGGCATACTCTGAACAGGAGATTATGGATATGCTTGCAAAGGCTGGTTTTGCAAATATTGTCAGGACACCTTACAAGGGGCCTACTGAATCGGGGTTAATTATGGGGATGCTGTGATTATTGAACACCTTGCCGGACTATAGACAACAAAAAAACCCTTGATTTCTCAAGGGTTTCGGTGTTTTACGGTGTTGCTCTGAATGTATTAATGGTCCACGACTCTACCACATTGGCATTTAACTCACTGTTTTTATTTATAATAGACATTATATCGATTTTATATCTTGTAAAGATTTGATTTTACTGTATGGGCTTTTTTTTTCCACTGTAATGTTCT
>JADFYT010000057.1 GCA_015232935.1 Desulfamplus sp. | reverse complement strand
ATAGCTCCGGATTATAATCCGGCAGCATCTGGAAACCAAATTTTTCCCTGAAAATGGCAGCCGGAATATTGCAATGTCGCATCAATGCCTCGCACAGCAAGGTTCCTGAACCGCACATGGGATCATAAAGAGGCACTGACCCGTCCCATTCAGAAAGCCTTATAATGGCCGCAGCCACAGTCTCCTGCATGGGTGCTGTCACAGACTCCTCCCTGTAGCCCCTCTTGTGAAGAGCACCCCCTGATGCATCCACGCTGATATCTGCCATATCATTTCTAATATGAAGATTTATTATTATATCAGGGTTGACAGTGTCCACATTGGGACGCTTGCCGGTTCTCTCCCTGAAATAGTCTGCAATGGCATCCTTAAGACGAAGAGCTGCAAACTGGGAATGGTCAATAGTGCTGTCTGACACATTGGAAACTATGGAAAAAGTGGTTTTGCGGGATACAAGAAGTTCCCATTTTATTTTTTTTGCATTCCTGTACAGGATATCACTGTCATTGCATGGGAAGGATTCAAGAGGGGCAAGGACTCTTGATATGAGCCTGGACATGTAATTGATTCTGTAAAAAACATATTTTTCAGCACTGAAATATATCCCGCTGTGGGCAGGTTTGATATCCTTGGCTCCGAGTGCCTCAAGTTCGCTGATGCCCTCCTCACTCAAATTTTCCGCTATCTGTGCGAAATACTTAGAATCCTGCTGATACTTGAATCCTGACGCATAACGCTGATGCTCTCCGGCCCTTTTGCGTATTACCTGTTTGTTATTGCAATATTCCATGTTCAATAGGTATCCATGTATTATAAAATATTATGATTAAGTGATGTTACACCGTGTTCTTGACAAACAGGGACGTTTTACAGATATGAACCTCTTGCTCGCATGTAATCCCTTATTATCTTGCTGGCCATTGCGGTACCGCCCTGTCTTGCCCGGATATACTCAAGCCCTTTTTCAGCAACCTCTTTTCTGTCAGGGGGATTCCTAAGGGTTGAGATAATAAACTCAACCACCCCATCTCTGTCGGCTGCTTTTCTGACCATGTTATTGTTAAATATCTCTTCTCCCACCCAGGCAAAATCATCAACAAACGGGCCTGTGACCGTTGCTGTGCCTGAAGCTAAAGGCTCTATGAAATTATGTCCTCCCAAAGGCTTGAGGCTTCCACCGACAAATGCCACCGTGGCAAGGGTATATGCACTTTTTAGCTCTCCAAATGTGTCCCATAAAATAACAGTGCCGGAAGATAGTGGCTTTGCTGTAGAGAGGTACCGGATCGCAGATGTACAGGAATGGATATCTGTTGAGCGGGATCGGGGGGCAATTGAGGGAAATGGGGTATCAGAACAAGAAGAACTGGTGCCAGAACAAGAGGAGCTGGTATCAGAGCAAGAGGATCGGAGGGCGGTTGAGGAGCATCGGATATCAGAGCAGATGGCAGGTTCAGGAAACACATTTTTTATTTCTGACCTGAGTATCCATTTGAGGTCTGTTTTTGCAAGCGTTTTTTTCCAGAACCCGATTCTGTGAGTGTGCCTTGGAAAAAGTCCTACCACCTGATCAGGAAACCTTGCGAGAATCTGGTTGAGAATTACAAGAACATCAGACTCCTCTTCTCTGCGTACAGACGCAAGTATGGAGAAGGAACCACCAGTTGAAGAAATCATAAATGGTAAAAATGTCGGAGGCTCATTCAAATCCGTGCCGGCAACTGATATGGTGTCAAATTTCATGTTTGACATTACACTGATTCTGGCACATGGAAAAAGAGACTTGAATCTTTGAGCGTCCGTGTTGCTGATGGCAAGGATAATGTCCGGCGAGAATTGTTCCCATAACCATCTTGTTTTAATGTAATTTCTATAGCTTTTAGCGGAGAGCCTGCCGTTTATGACAGCGATCCTGATGCCATGTTTTTTTGCACCTGTCATAAGAGACGGCCACAGTTCTGTTTCAATAAGGATAATCAAAGATGGCTTTACCCTGAGCAGGACACTTTCGATAAGATCTGGAATGTCAAATGGGAAATATGCGGTATCTACAGATATGGCAGAAGATGCCTTGCGATAGTTTTCCATCCCCTGGGATGTGGTTGATGTAAGCAGGATTCTCGTTGGTTTTAAAGGAAATATGGATTTATTGCAAAAATGAGTTGCAAGTTCTGCGGCAAGATATGACTCTCCTGCTGATGCACCTTGTATCCATATATCCGCCTCTTCAAGATGACCTGATGATGTCCGCTCCTTTATACCCTGACGGAGCCGCGGGTTTCTTTCAAGAATCGGAAGAACTATTTGCCAGATCAGCCTGTAAAGATTCAAAAATAAAAATAGTATTGTGCTCTTTTTCATATTACAGTATGGTCTCACATTTTTGGGATATTGACAATACTTCTTGCCATGAAAATACATTCTGATTTTCATAATCCGGTGTGAACATATAACGACCACGAGCATATAACGACAATGAATATCTAACGACCATGAGCATTTATTACAGCCATTGGGTTTCATGGATAACGGCCATGCCCTGATGGGCACAACGAAGAATGAAAGTTTCCTGATTGCAGCTATCTCAAAGAGACTTTCACATAAAAATTACGGACAAAACAACTTATGAAAAATTTGATCTTTCATATATCAGGAGGTAGCCACACAGAGCGATACAAGGCATTGCTTCAGGTTATTGGCCAGCATTGGCACAAGATGTTTTTTGCAATGCTTTGCATGATGGTTGTAGCCGTATCTACTGCGGCATCCGCATATCTTGTAAAGCCAATGCTGGATGATATATTTGTAAATAAGGACAGAGCACGCCTTCTGATTATTCCAGGGGCCGCCATTACCATCTTTCTGTTAAAGGGACTTGCTACCTACGGACAGCAGTACTGGATGAGTTATGTTGGTGAACAGGTTATCAAATCATTCAGAAATTCTCTGTATGAAAGAATTATTGACCTGCCCCTATCCTTTTTCCACAGGGAAAAAACCGGTACCCTGATGTCAAGAATAACAAATGATGTCAATATCATAAAGGGCATGGTCTCGACTGCGGTCACAAGTTTGCTCCGTGATTTTTTCACGGTAATAGGTTTGACATGCGTGATCTTTTACATGGACTGGAAACTTGCTGTAGGTGCATTCTTTATCCTTCCGGCAGCGTTTTATCCTGTTGTTGTATTTGGCAGGCGGGTACGGCGTTTCAGCACCGGATGTCAGGAGGCGATGGCTGATCTTAACGTGTTTTTGCATGAAACATTTTCCGGCACTAAAGTTGTAAAGATATTCACAATGGAGAGTTATGAAAAAGAGAGGTTCAAAAAGAAAACCGATATTATTTTCAGACTTGAGATGAAATCTGTCATTGCAAAATCTCTCTCTTCACCTGTTATGGAGTTTGTAGGCGGGCTTGGCATTGCGTTTATAATATGGTTCGGGGGTTCAAGAGTCATAAGTGGAGCCTCCACCACAGGCACCTTTTTCTCCTTTCTTACAGCAGTAATGATGCTTTATGATCCTGTAAAAAAGCTTACAAAACTTAACAATACCATTCAGGAGGGGCTTGCTGCGGTTACACGCATTTATGATATAATGGAAAGAGAATCTGAAATCATTGAGTCTCCGGATGCAATAACACTTGGGAACAGCAACAGCATGGAAGTCAGGTTTGAGAATGTATTTTTCAGATACCCCTCTTCCCCTGAGGCATCAACATCTTCACCAGTCTCATCACACTCTTCATCAGTATCTTCACCCTCTGCTTCAGTCTCATCACACTCTGCCGTCCCCGCCTTATCATCCGGTGCTTCGTCCTTATCATCCGGGAGTGTGTCCTTGCCATCATCTTCTTCTTTATCTGCCTTGTCACCATTCAAGACTTCCTCCTTATCCTCGTCGTCTATATCTTCAGACTTTGAGAAAAATAAAGAGAGATGGGTTTTGTCCAATATAAGCCTTGATGTGAATCCAGGTGAAGTTGTGGCACTTGTTGGAATGAGCGGAGGAGGAAAAACATCGCTTGTGAATCTGATTCCAAGATTTTATGATATAACAGAGGGCAAGATACTTGTTGACGGGAAAAATATACGTGATATCTCTTTGCAATCTCTCAGAAACAAAATCTCTATTGTAACCCAGGAGCCGATTCTGTTTAATGAAAGCGTCAAGGACAATATCCGTTACGGACGGCTTGAGGCATCTGACAAGGAGATTCAGGAGGCTGCACAGGCAGCTTTTGCCCATGACTTTATCACAGGATTTCCCAAAGGATATGACACTATAACAGGAGAACTTGGCAGCCGTCTTTCAGGTGGAGAAAAACAGCGAATCTGCATTGCAAGAGCACTTATAAAAGATGCCCCGATACTGATTCTTGATGAAGCGACCTCCGCGTTGGATGTTGAGGCTGAACGGATTGTCCAGAAAGCCCTTGGAAACCTGATACGGGGAAGAACCACCTTTGTTATCGCGCACAGGCTGTCAACCATTGCCCACGCAGATAAAATTGTCCTTATCAACAAAGGAGAAATAGTTGAGACAGGTACTCATGAGAAGCTTATGGCAATGGGTGGAGAGTACTTTAAAATGCAGAATATGCAGCACTCAAAACCAAACGGTCAGACCATGTCTGAACCAATCTGAAGTATTGAATTATTAAACATTTATGGTCGTTGTGCGGCCACCCCGAATCATGAAAACCAGAGTGCATTTTCATTGCAAATAAACGGGCACGTATGTGTTTTGGCCACCCCGAATCATGAAAGCAATAGCCTGTTTTCATGGCAAAATAAATATACAGGAGAAAAAATCATGGCAATTTCCCGGCAACTTCTTGATATTCTTGTCTGCCCCAAGTGCAAAGGGGAGATCTATTTAACCGAAAAAAAGGACGGCCTTGTCTGCAAAGCATGCAGCCTTGTCTATGAAATAAGGGACGATATTCCCATCATGCTGATAGAAGAGGCAAAGCCGTTAGAACAATGAGCATTCCCAAAAAACCGGATCCGGCAAAATTGATTATCAGTCTTTTCATGAACCAAAAGGATATTTTTGAATCTGTCCTGCCGGAACTTGAAAAAAAGTTCGGAGAAACTGATATGGTCAGCAGTTGGTTTGACTTTGATTATACTGATTATTACTATGCGGAAATGGGTTTTCCACTGTTTCGCCGTATGGTAGTTTTCAAAGATCTGATTGAGCAAAGCGATCTGGCAGAGGTAAAGGAATATACCAATATGCTCGAAAAAAGTCGGGAAACCAACGGCAAAAGGTCATTGAATATTGACCCTGGCTACCTTTTGCTTTCACGATTTATCCTGGCAACCGGAAAAGACTATGCGCACAGAATATATATCGGCAGAGGCATTTACGCTGATTTGACCCTGATGTATAAAAAAGGGAGTTTTAGAACCCTTGAGTGGACATATCCGGACTATGCATCAGATGATATCTCCAATTTCCTTGAAAAGGTGAGGGCTAAATATGCTCAGGATTTAAAACAGGAGAGAAATTCTTAAATGATAAAAAGTATGACCGCCTATGCGGAGACATCAAATATTGAACACTGCATCCGCTGTGATGTTGAGATACGCTCATATAACAGCAGGCATCTTGATATAGCTCTGTATCTGCCAAGATCGTTCAGCAGATATGAGGAGGGAATCAAAAAAATGATCTCCTCAAAACTCTCAAGGGGACGAATCGAAATTCGTATTTCGATTGAAGACCAATCCGAAGATGCCGCACAGTTTCAGGTTGACCTGCCAAGAGCACAAGCCTATTACAAGGCTCTTTGCCAGTTGAAAGATCAATTCTCGCTTGAGTCGGCGATCTCCATTGAACATATTCTGGATGGAAAAGAGATGATCAGGCCCGCTGAAAAGCACATGGATGATGACGCTGTGGTCTGGGGTGCCATTTCAAAAGCTGTCAGTTGCGCGTTGGACAATCTTGAAGCCATGCGTGCAAGCGAAGGAGATAACCTGGCAAAGGATCTTGCGGAACGGATGGACTATATAGAGGATGCGTTGTCAAAGGTTGAACACGAGGCGACATCCCTGCCGCAGATATACAAGGATCGTCTGATGGAGAGGATCTCTGTTCTTATGACCACCAATGGCACAAAACACGGCATAACAGCAGGTCATGGTTCCCAGAATATTGAACATCTGATTGATACTGTGAGGCTATCCCAGGAGGCGGCCATTCTGGCGGACAAAAGCGATATTTCAGAGGAGATTGTCAGAGCCAGAAGCCATATCGCTCTTTTTCGGGACATTATATCATCTCCGGAACCAGGCGGAAGAAAACTCAATTTTCTGATACAGGAGTTTAACAGGGAATTTAACACAATGGGATCAAAGTCAGGCCGTGCCGAACTCTCCCATATGATCGTGGATCTGAAATCCGAACTCGAAAAGATCAGGGAACAGATCCAGAATATCGAATAGATTGTTTTCACAGATATTTTACAAAAGGACTCAAAGACAAATGACATTCAACAAGCAGGTCAAGCTATATATGGAACAGGAGCTTCTAAATATCGGTTTTGGTAATACAGTGGTTGCAAACAAGGTTGTTACCATACTGACTCCGAACACATCGCCAATGAAACGCCTGAAAGATGAGGCCAAGGAGGCAAGACGGCTCATTGACGCCACACACGGAAGAAAGACCCGCTCGATTATTGTGACGGAGAGCAACCATGTGATTCTTTCAGCCATTCAGGCAGAAACTATTTCGCAAAGATTTACAGCTTTGAAAAAAGATGATTCCGAGGACGCTCAATAGCATGACAATAAACATTCATGGCCTTTTTTTGTTGCCACCCCGAATCATAAAAACCAGAATGCATTTTAATGGTAAAACCAGCATACATTTTCATGGCAAGCAAACACTCCTCCTTAAAAGACAGGGGGTGCTTGCCACAAAATATATGGACAGGAGGTAAATAATGGACGAAAAGGTCAGACATGAGTCAAACAGGGGAAAAATCTTTGTGGTTTCCGCCCCATCCGGAGCAGGCAAAACGACCCTATGCACAAAAATACTGGCCAGATTTCCGGAACTTGCCTATTCAGTTTCTCACACTACAAGAGCCCCAAGAACCGGTGAAAAAGATGGAATTGACTATTTTTTCATAACCGAGACCGAATTCAAAAAAAGAATAGAACAAAATCTCTGGGCAGAATGGGCTCAAGTGCATGGCAACTTTTATGGCACATCCATGAAGTTTATAGAAGAGAATATCGCCAAAGGCAACCACCTGCTTCTGGATATTGATGTTCAGGGGGCAAAGCAGTTCAAGCAATCATTTCCTGAATCAATTACGATTTTTATAATGCCGCCATCAATTGATGTTCTTGAGCAGAGACTAAAAAAAAGAGGAGCTGACCCAGACGAGGTGATTGCAAAAAGATTGGTAAATGCTGCCGGTGAAATATCACAAAGGTCATTTTATCAGAATGTGATAGTAAATGATGATCTTCAAAGGGCACAACAAGAGATGGAAGATATCATTTCCCGGATCCGATCCGGAAGGTACCACTAAAAATAATGTTTAACAATACTGGAAGGGAGAGTTTTAAAAAAATGGTTGATTTTACACCCTACGACAAAAAAAATATAATTTCGTTTGTTTCCCGTCTTTTAGTGTGGAGTGTTCTGTTTTCCGTTTTGTATATCCTGCGCTCATTCTTTCTTCTTATTTTCCTCACGTTTGTATATGCCTACATCCAGGTAAGCATTGTCAATTACATACAATCAAGATGGGTTGTACACAGAAAGGTGTGCGTTGTCGCAACCGCTGTCACCCTGCTCTGCTTTTTTATCTCTGTCATGCTTTTTTTGATTCCGAGCGTGAAAAGACAGACTGAAGTCTTCATAAGTCAATTCGGTACTTATATAGATCGTGTTGATCAGGAGATCATAAAGCTGAGCAATGAGCATTCGCTGGTAAAGGAGCTGATTGTTCAGCTCGAACTTACCAAAGCCACCAACGGAGCAAACACCAGTATAGCCAGCAATGACGAAAACAGTACCAGCGAAACCTACACCGATAAAGCCTACACCGATAAAGCCTACACGGATAAAGCCCATACCAACAAACCCGACGCTAATAAGACCGGTACAGCCGCCATTTCCGGAGATACTGCCGAAACTCAAAAAGGTGTCAAAACCGACACCCAAAAAAACTCGCCTGTTGCCGCAATCATTCAGCAGGTTCTCGGGCTTGGCAACGAGGCAACCGGGATCAGTAACCTGAACCAGCTTCTTGAGAAATTCCGCAATATTAGCGGCAAAATAGCCTCTATTGGATCAGCGTTTCTTCTATCCTTGCTCTTCTCGTTTTTAATTGTATTTGATCTGCCCAACCTTACAAAACTTGTTAAGGATCTTGAGCATACAAGACTTGATTTTTTTTACAAGGAGGTGGCAGACAACGTCAAAAATTTTGCACAGGTTCTTGGCAAGGCTCTGGAAGCCCAGCTGTCAATTGCAATCGTCAACAGCATACTGACCGCCTTTGGCCTCTATTTTTTAGGTATTGGAAAATATATCGCTTTTTTGTCCGTAATAGTTTTTTTTTGCAGCTTTATTCCGGTTGTAGGTGTTTTTATAAGCTCTGTTCCCATCTGTCTTGTGACATTGCAGGCATCAGGGCTTAAAACCATGATTCTTGCAATTATTCTTATTATTGTTATCCACCTTATTGAAGGCTATATCCTGAATCCCAGGATTTATGGCTCATACATGCGGATAAATCCTGTTCTTGTTCTTATTATTCTGACCATCGGAGGCAAACTGTTTCACATCTGGGGACTTATACTTGGAGTTCCTGTATGCACCTATATTTTTGCCCATGCCATAAGAAAAAAACCGGAAGAAGATACCACCAGCACACTTATTGAGGAACCTGAGCCGGAAACCATGAGACCTGAATCGTAAAGACTTGCCGGTGCAAATTCATCAAACAAATTAACCAGTGTCAATTCACCCCAAAAAAAACAGTGCATGAGCAAGAAAAGAAAAAGGGACAAGAATCAATAATGACATACGAGATACTATGCGGCGTACATTCGGTTCTGGAAGCAATAAAAGCTGGAAGACGATCCTTTTCCGGAATATACATAGCAAAAGAGCGTACCCTCTCAAGGCTCAATGAAATCCTTGATCTTGCCGGTAAAAACAGAACCGGAGTCGAGTTCGTCCCGATGGATTTTCTCGATAAAATGAGTTCAGGGGTAAAACATCAGGGAATCATAGCAAAAGCAACCCCGTTTCCTGTCAGCAAGGCGGGGACTGACCCCAAAGAAAGAAAAGCCGGAATTGACTTTAAAGCCACAAAGGCCAGGATTGACCTTGAAAACACAGCCCGGAATTCCAAAAACAAATTTATTGTGGTGCTCGAAAGCATTGAAGATCCGCACAATCTTGGTGCCATAATCAGAACCGCCCTGTGTGCCGGAGTGGATCAGATCGTGATACCCAAGGACAGGGCTGTCCAGCCCTCGCCCGCTGTATCCAGAGCATCTGCAGGAGCTATGGAACATGCCGACATCCTGATCGTGACCAACACGGCATCCTACCTGAGAAGTATCAAAAAAAACGGAATGTGGGTCGCGGGCCTTGATGCACAGGGAGAGACCCCTCTGTTCTCGGCGGATCTTAGCGGAAACATCGCAATTGTGGTTGGAGGAGAGCATCAGGGGATACGGCCTCTTGTAAAAAAGGAGTGTGATTTTCTGATATCACTGCCACTTGCACATGGGATAACATCCCTGAATGCCTCGGTCGCCTGCGGGATCGCTCTTTATGAGGTGGTAAGGCAGAGAGCTCGGATATCATGAATGTTGCTGCATACTTGTGCTTCATTGAAAACTGATTAAATTCAAAGCAGATACTCGGATATACAACGAAATCCAACAGTATTTGATGTATATTGTTCTTTGAAAAGAGATCGTGAACCGATGCTGATATTGTCCTTTGCAATCCAGCCGCATCCCTTGGCAACATGAAATCTGTTTTTACTATCAGCCTCAAACGGGTTGGAAACCATGTCTGACGTCCATTCCATAACGTTTCCAAGAATATCGGTTATGTTAAAAACATTGCTGTACTTTTCATACCTGTCAACCGGTGTTGTATCAGAAAAAGAGCTCTTTTCGGTATTGCAGCAACTGTCCTGCCACTCGTTCCCCCAGGGAAATTTGAATCCCATATCTGTTCTTGCAGCAGCTTCCCACTCAGCTTCGCCTGGCAGTCTTCTGCCTATCCATGAAGCAAATGCCCATGCATCATCAACACTTACCTGAACAACAGGATGATTTCTTTTATTGTGCAAAGAACTTCCAGGCCCTTCAGGCTGATACCAGCAGGCATTTTTCACATCCGAACTTTCACTGCCTTGTCTCCATGTGGAGACGTTTTTGTTTTTTCTGAATCGCCCTTTGAAGACTGTTCCATATCCTTTTTTTTCTGCGGTTGTAATGTACCCTGTCTCCTGAATAAAGATTTCAAAAAGGGCGTTGGTGACCGGATATTTTGCAATATAGAATTTTGGCATCTCAATCTGTTGCAATTCAAGTTTGTTTTTTGTTTTTCTTATGCTTCCAACTGTATAAACACCGGCAGGAATAACTACATAAAGATTATATTTTTTGTCAACATCTGCAAGAAGATGATCAAATTGCCGGGCAAGATCTTTATTTTTTTGAAATTCCCTGAACTCCTCAAGTTCCTTGTCGTCCATGAGGATCTCTTCGCTGTCGTCAATCTCAATCTCTTCAAACATATCATCATCTTCGTCTATCTCCTGAATCTCTTCAAAAAGATCTTCCTCATCAACCAGTTCCTCATCTTCGCCTAATTCTTCAAACTCCTCATCTTCGATATCAATTATCTCTTCGTCATCATCAAGCTCCTCGACATTCTC
>JADFYT010000056.1 GCA_015232935.1 Desulfamplus sp. | reverse complement strand
ATATATTTTATAAAAAAATATCCGGAAAAAACAGGAAGGGACAGTCGCTATTGAAGGGTAATATTTTTAACAAACTTGAGATGAACGAAAAGGAAGCGAATCAGGAATGCATATAACTGAACTTGAAACATGGCAACATAAACATAATTTTGAAATAACGCATAAAAAAAGCGAACAGCGTACCACTCAGGTTTTGATCATGACGGCTGTTACGATGGTAGTTGAGATTGTCGCAGGAATGCTGTTTGGTTCCATGGCACTGCTGGCTGACGGCTGGCATATGGGAACGCATGTGGCAGCATTTGTAATAACGGTCTTTGCCTATAAATACGCCAGAAAACATCAAGCCAACCCGCAATTTGCCTTTGGTACCGGAAAGGTGAGTGTGCTCGGAGGATTTACAAGTGCTGTGATTTTGCTGGTTGTTGCTCTGGTAATGGCGGTAGAATCCCTGGAGCGAGTATTCAATCCACGGGATATACACTTTAATGAAGCTATATGGGTTGCCCTGCTTGGTCTGTTTATTAATGTGGTGTGTGCCTTGCTTTTGAAGGATGAGCATGGCCATGACCATCAGCACGAACATGTTCATCATCATGACCATAATCTCAAGGCAGCCTATTTTCATGTTCTGGCAGATGCATTGACTTCATTTCTGGCAATAATTGCCCTTGTCGCTGGAAAATTTTTTGGCTGGAACTGGCTTGATCCAGTAATGGGTATAGTCGGTGCTTTGGTAATAACACGCTGGTCATTTAATTTATTGAAAGAGAGTGCTCCTGTCTTGATGGACAAAGATATTGAAAACAGCAAAAAAGAGGCTATAAAAGTGAAGGTGGAGTCAGATTCAGACAATCGTGTTTCTGACCTTCATTTATGGAAGGTTGGGCCAAATAGCTATGCTGTAATAATCTCGCTGGTTACCCATTTTCCAAAACCGGTGGAATATTATAAAAATCTGCTGCAAGATATTCATAAGTTGTCTCATATTACAATTGAAGTAAACAAATGTATGAGCGAACCATGTATTATTCCACGATCAACTATGATGACCTCGTAAAAAGTCAATTTGCCAAAATCTGCGTCAAATAAAATCAGAGGGTTATCACAGCAAAAAACGCCGATTTCGGACTTTTTACGGTACCATCAACTATGACTTCCCTGTAAAAATTCAACACTCATATTATTTCACTTCAAGCATTGGGGTATTGAAAATAAGCTTTAATGTCCGCTGTCGCTTTTCACTGTTTGAGTATTGATATGACAAGCACAAACCCTATAAAACCGGCACAGGCCAAGCCCGCAATGCCAAGGAGCGAAAGCCCGAGCACCATTGGGGGTACACTGAAACAGAGCAGCAGGGCAGATGCCATGATAAGGGCTGCTATGATTATGGAAAGGGCGATTCTGTTGTTTGACTGATGATGGGCCGAGATAATCTTTTCAAGCCTTTGAACATCAAATCCAATTGTGAGCTTGCCTTTTCGCAACTGGCGGATAATGGCAAGTGACTCTCTTGGGATGCTCTGAAGCAGCTTGATGGACTCGGAAGATATGCGGCTCATATCATCGGATATTCTTGTGGGTGAAAATCTCGCGGCCTTTGCTTTTTTGATGTACGGTGCGGCGTGGCTTACCATATCAAATCCGGGATACATCATGTGTGCAACACCCTCTACCGCGGTAAATGCCTTGAGCATGAGAAATGTTTCTGGATAGAGTCGAAGCCTGTGGTTCAGGGCGATCTGGACGATATCCTGAAGCATCTTTCCCATGTTTATATCTTTTAGTGCGGTACCGCTCATATAGTGGCCGGTAAATCCCGCGATATCTTTTTCCAGTGCCCTTAAATCAGGCTCTTCGTCATAATCGGTAAGTTCAAGTAGAAGGCGGCTTGTCTGCTGGGTGTTCTGCGTGACTGTGCTTGCGATTATGTCAACAAAGACCTCTCTTGAGTATTGGTCAACAAACCCCATTATTCCAAAATCAACGGGACACAGGACATTATCCGGCAGAACAAAGATATTGCCGGGATGGAGATCGCCGTGAAAAAAACCGTGCTCCAGCACCTGGGTCAAGATAAAGTCTGCCCCACGCTGTGTCAGAAGTTCTCTGTCATACCCCTTTGCTTCAAGGATTTCTATTTCAGATATCTTTATGCCCTCGACATATTCCATGGTAAGTATCGAGCAGGTTGTCTGTTCCATATATACTTTAGGGATGTATATTCCGGCAGTGAAAAGAAACTGCCGTGCAACCCTCAGCATGCTTGAGGCTTCCAGAGTGTAATCAAGTTCCTTTTCCAGGGTGGATGCAAATTCCTGGACAATTTTGACCGGCCTGAAAAAAGAGAGGTCTTCAATATGGTGCTCCATGAGCGTGGCAAGGTGCAACAGTATCTCCAGGTCAACGGCAATAAGCTTTTTGATTCCTGGACGTTGAATTTTAACGGCGACTTTTTTTCCGTTTTTTAATATCGCACGGTGAACCTGGCCAATTGAGGCTGACGCAAAAGGCGTCTTCTCTATGGATTCAAATGGACTGCCACTGAATTGAAAGCTGTTTTTTGTGAATTTTATGCCGGGTTCAGGTTCTTCTTCGCTTGATTCGTATTCGTTGCCATTGCCTTCAAATATATTGTTCTCTTTGTATTCGATTATATTTATCCCGGGCTTGGGGGAAAGGGAGGCCAATTTAAACTCGGATTCAATAATGGATTTGACTTTGGAGAAGCTGAAAGGCGGCACATTGTCCTGGAGTTTTTCCAGTTCATGAATAAAGGGCAGGGGGATAAGGTCGGGTCTTGTGGACAGAATCTGTCCAAACTTGATAAAGGTCGGGCCAAGCTCTTCAAAGATAAGCCTGACTCTCTCCTGGGGAGTGAGTTTTTCAACCTTTTCACGTTTGTTCCTTGATATCATCTGAAGACCCACCTCAAGGTACTGGTCGATCTTCAGGATATCAATGATATTATCAAATCCATACCTGAACAAAATAGTCAGTATCTGTCGATACCGGTTTACATGTCGATAGGTTTTCCCGATAATACCGATACTTCTTAGATTCAGCATAATTTGAACATACGGTCATTGTCGCATGTAGCTGTCACAATTTTATCTTGAGGCTTGAGTGTCGAGATGATGCTGTCATGCCCCTGGGAGACGCCGTTAATTTTATCAGGCGATCGCGGTGTAATGCTTGTTTTATCAGACAGAGGAGAATCTCCATTGATTTTATCAGGCAGTCGGAGTGAGCTTGTTATTTCATTGGTTGGGTCGGAGTGGTTCAGGGCATCATCAGTTTGCTCGGGCTGGGTGTGGGCTATATCAGCAGACTCGGACTGGGTGTGGTCTATATCAGTTGGCCCTGTCTGGTTGTTGGTTCCATCATCATCAGACCCGGTTGGGCTTCTGGTGTCATCATCAGTCTCGATTATTTTGCGGGCAGCATCTAATGAACGATGTCTTCTGTCAATTTGATCAGGAGGAAGAGGAGGTGTTTCAATTACATCCAGAGGACGGAGTTTTCCATTTGGTTCTTCCGGAAGCTCGAGCAACAGCTTCTCTGATAGCTGGTGCAGGACTTTGGATAATCCGGCGTGGGAAGAGATCTCGATCAATTTGTCACGCAGCGGCTTGTCAATAATTTTCCGGGGCAGTTCAAAAAAGTTGCTGTCGCAGGATTTAAGAGGACTCTGCTCATAAGTCCAGTCTCCCCAGACAGTTTCAATGATCTGCTCGTATAAAGGATACAGGATCTCGCTTGCAATTTTTCCGTAAAGCAGGTCAATGTGACTTGCACCTTCAATGACAAAGTCGATCAACTGGCTTTTTTCATCTGTAATCTCAACCTTTTTAAGGTCATCCACACTATCAATCCTGTAAACTTTTTTATGTTTATGAGGATAGAACTGTGAATACTTGATGTTGTCAACAGGCGCGAGGTGATCCTTGGTGCCCCAGAAATGAAAAATGGGAATATCGTCAGGAAAAAAGGCAAAGCAGTCAGAGTAGTTAAGATTGCTGTTATCCATCCGTTTAAAACCGGTCTCATCATAGACCGAACGCAGAAGCTGGAATCCAATACCAAGAGGAATGGATTCGGTGGCGGTTTTCAGGTAACGCTCAATAAAAAATTTGTCATCCTTGTGATTTTCAGGTGCAATCAGAAAATTGAGATCACCTATGTTGTTGTTATAGATCAGACGGGTGATATCCTTGATGATAGGCAGATCTGTAACAACACGGGAGACTTCCTGAATAGGCAGGTAAGAGAGGCTGAAGATTCTGGTCAGATGATTGAGCCACAGTGCGGCTGGAAAGAATACATGTGATGTCTTGTCAAAAAATTTTGGAGAGCCAAGGGAGATAACTGCCTTGACCATTTTTATGTTGTTTCTGGCTTCGGTTTTTGAAGGAAGAACCTTGTTCAATGCCCTCTTTTCACTGGAGGAGAGAAAATGGAGCCTGTCATAATTAAGACGCAATGCCCAGTTGAGCACCATATTTTCAGAAACCATTCCACCCATGCTGTGCCCCACCAGAACAGATGGTTTGCCACAGCTTTTTGTGTAGGAAAACTTAAGAACAGCCGGAAGATCATAATCGATAAGCGTATCTACAGTATAGTAAGGGTCAAATCTTCCGGTGTTTATCCCCATTCCCCGCGGATCAAACATATAGACCCACATGCTTGCGTCCGCAAGATCCATTGACATGGAGTAGCGGTTGTTTAAATGAAAGCAGTTGCTGTTGTTGGCAAAGCCTGGCACAAGCACTACTGACGGTCGGGAGTCTCCGGCAGTAACATCTTCCATGCTTGCCAGTCGCTGGAACCGGATCTCCTTTCCCTCCTCGGTAAAAGTGCGGTAGAAAACAGTGGCATAGTCTCCCCTTCCGTTGCTCTCCCTCTCATTTATTTCGCTTTCAAAATAGACCGGCTGCCTGTCTAATTTAAAGGACTCCTTGAGAATATATCTTCTGCCGGCCTCATCCAGAATAGGCTGCAGAAAAGGTTGATCAATGTGAAACCGCCGCAGCGTAAGATAGGTAAGACTTTTGATATTAAGCAGGATCACATTTTCAGTTAGTTTGATTCTGCCTTTTGCAAGCTCTTCACCAATAACAGCCTTGATCTGGTCTCTTGGTATTGTCTCTCCTGTAGCATGCTTGAAAATATGGTAAAGGCTCAACGCAAGCTTTCCCACGGCATTGATTTTCATTTCCCGGTGACTGTGTACAAGATCCCTGGATACCGGAAGACCAAGGCTGAGCTGGCCTTGGTAAATTTTGCTGTAAGTGTTGTAACCCGCGTTGATAATTCTCGCAGGTATATCATTGATAATCAAACGGGTTACGGATCTTTTCAGCTTGATTATATTTTCAATTGATTTCATTTTTCTTATTTTTTTTAAGAGCAACTTCTTTTACCCTTGCGATATCATCTTTAGTTAAAACACCATTAACGCCGGATATGGAGGACAACTCCATACCGTGTTTCAAACCTAATTTGTAAATCTCTTTGACCTTTTTCCACTCTGTATTGCTACCTGTGGTAAAATCTTCAAAACGTCCCTCAAGAGTCAGGATAATTGTCTCGGCAAGCCCTGCGTAGACAGCTCTTGGAGGAAGGCCGATGTCCTTCATCTCGATGTTATCTCCTGGAAGAAGAATCTCCCCTCCTGTTATAATAAGCACATCCTGGCGTTTTGCAGCCTCTTCCCTTGAAAAAATCATGGGCCGGGTTATATCGGTAATAACACATCCTGGTTTGACCCTCATTATATCAAAGGGCTTTTCAACGCTTGAACTTGCGGTAACAATAACATCCATATTATCAATATTGGAATCCGTTCTTGTAGATACGTTAACTGTTACATCTGGATTCTCCTGCTCTATCATCTCCTGGATTGTGAGAAGCTTTGCCATGTTGCGGCTCACAAGATAGACCTCTTCAAAAGCTGTGGCAAGAAGTCTTGCACATATTGAGCCCACAGCACCGGTAGCGCCAATTACCATGGTTTTGGCCTTGAGGATCTTGTCGTTTTTGAGTGGAACAATACCCATCTGGCGCACAGCCTCGGCAGATGCCCAGAGTGCTGTGGATGCTGTGTAACTGTTGCCTGTTGTTACGGGCAGTGCCGCATATTTGCCAATATCAATACTTGTGCCTTCAAGGTTTTTGGGCAGCATGCTTATACCCATAACCTGGGCACCGAGCGATTTAGCTTTTTCCGCGGCCTGCAGTATCCGTTTGGTTGTGAATTCAGGGCTGTGGGACTGCATCTGTTCCGGAGTCTCTCCAAGGCTGATAAGCCAGCCTTCGGCTTCAACGCCGACAGGTGATTTTATTCCAGTCACTTTTGAATAGATAAAAGGGGGAGCAAAAGCCATAAGTTTTTCTATTGGCCCGATTGTTTTTGGAGCAACTTCGGCAATAAGGTCAAGAGGCCTGAATTTTTTGAGATCCTCTTTTGAAAGGGGGTGCACAAGGTAGGCAAAGCGGTTTATTCGCCTCTCCTTATCCTGGGCATATATGATTCTTGGCTCCAGGTTCTGTTCGCTGATAACCTCAAGCAGGTCATCCTTGAGTCCCGAAGTTTTGGGAATATTAAGTGCGGAAACCATAAGAGCCTCCTGAACAGCTACACCAACCACACGGTCTATTATTTGGGGAGTGGTGTCAATGATCATGGAAGCTCCTTTTTCCATCAGAGTCTCTATTCTGTCTTCATATGCGGTTGTGGTTATAACAACCTTGTCAGTCAGCTCTCCCTGGCTAAAACAATCCACATATTCGTGAAAATCGCCATAGGGAATTACAATAACCGATGCATTTTTAACAGCACGCTTGAGAATAAAAGAGTTGACCATCTTGACCTGTTTCTGCTCAGACAGGAGATTTTTGCCTGGAATCCAGCTCAATGGGCGGTGGACGCGACT
The DNA here is from genome assembly GCA_015232935.1 of Desulfamplus sp. Lineage (GTDB taxonomy): Bacteria > Desulfobacterota > Desulfobacteria > Desulfobacterales > Desulfobacteraceae > Desulfamplus. The sequence continues at coordinate 4,157 of JADFYT010000056.1, read as the reverse complement.
TGAGTACTGATTGAGAGCGTCTATGGATGTCAGGAGTTTTGGAATGCCGTTTTCAAACAGAGGATCTGCAAAAACCACGTTTTCCGTGTATTCCGTAATTACATTTGCGATTTTTTCACTTTGCATGCCGGAGCAGAACAGAACTCTTGCGTTGGTGAAAAAGTTGTTCCCCAGTTGAAACTGGGCATGACGGATGCACCATTCGTGGCTGACCCTGCGAAGTGTCTCTCCGGTTGTCACCGGAGTTGTAAGCGTGTTGGCCACTTTAAGCAGCTTTTTCAAATCCGTATTCATTATGGCTCTGGAGCCTTTGCCATAGAGGTACTTGACAGCACTCAACGAGATGACATCTGCTTTTTTGTTCCACATCAAAAGAAGATCCTCAGCTTTTTTCAAATCTCCATCAGTTCCAAATCGTTTGATCAAAAATTTCTGCCCCAGAAATTCTGTTTCTATCTGATAGTTGTCGCTTGCCGGCCCAAGACTTATGTTTGTAATATGTTTCAAGGTTGAACTCCTCCTGATATATTGATACGATAGTTGTGATTCAATGATGGAATTTTAAATTTCTTCGGAAGTAGTGTTAGCGACTCCTTAATAACTGTTTTCTGTTTGAGCCGTATCCCCTGAAGATATTTCGTCCTTATCCGTATCCCCTGTGACATCTTCGGATATGGCAGATTTTTCATTTGCCATATCTGGCTGAGTGTCAACATCTGTATGGGCACTCTTTTCGATTCCATTCTCAGAGCCTTTGTCAGCCTGCACGGAAACCTCATCAGGGCCGTCAGCCTTTTCCAAGGTGTCAATCTCGCCTTCAAGTGCTGAAAGCTCTGTCCCGGATGTTTTTTTTGCTGGCGTGCCGGACTTGACGGTCGAGGCTCCGCCAGAATGCCATGTCTTTCTGGCTTCCAGTGCAAGCTGTTTTACTTTCAGGATATCCTCATCCGTAAAAACCCCATTTACACCGGAAATTGCGGCAAGTTTCATGCCGTGCTTCAGACCGAGCTTGTAGATCTCCCTTACTTTTTCCCACTCAATATCACGACCTATGGTAAATATTTCATACCTTCCTTCCAGAGCGAGGACTATAGTCTCGGCAAGACAGGCATAAACCACCTTGGGAGGAAGACCTATGTTTTTCATTTCAGGGTTGCCTGGAAGTTCGATCTCTCCGGATTCAATCACAAGCACGTCAGGCCGTTTGGCCACCTCTTCCGGAGGCAGATCCAAAGGACGGGCGACATCGGTGATGACGCATCCCGGTTTTACCTTTGTGATATCCAGAATCTTTTTGCCCGCACCTGATGTTGCTGTAACAATAACATCCATTTCATGAAGATACTTGTCGGGATTTGTTGTTATCTTGAGTGTTACATCAGGAGTTTCATCTAATATGGACTGCTGAAGAGCCATAAGCTTTGCGGTATTTCTTCCACCCAGATAGACCTCGTCAAATGCTTTTGCGAGCAGGCGGCAGCAGACAGAGCCAATTGCTCCTGATGCACCAAGAACCATTGTTTTGGCCTTGATTTTCTTGCCTGTATCCACCTCGATCAACCCCATGCGTCTGACAGCGTCGGCCGCGGCCCACAAAGCACCGGAAGCACTGTAGCTGTTGCCGGTTGTTATAGGCAGTTCAGCTTTTTTGGCAACGGTAACTCCAGCATCCCCTACCACCTTTGTGAATGCTCCAAGCCCCATGATCTGTGCACCAAGCCGTTTTGCCATTCTGGCAGCCTGGAGAAGGCGTTTGTAGGTAAATTCGGGATTATGGGCAAGCATCTGTTTTGGTGTGCCGCCGATAGTTATCAGCCACCCTTCTGTCTCGGCACCGGTTGGAGATTTTACGCCGGTTACACGAGAGTATATCCATGGAGGAGCGTAAGCCACAACCTTTTCAACAGCGTCCAGGAATGCCGGTGGGGCAAATCCTGCCATTGTATTGACAATTTTGTCTTTTTTCAGGAACTCTTTGGACAGAGGGTGGATAACAAAGGCAAACCTGTTTATCCTTTTTTCCTTTCCTGATGGATAGACAATGCGAGGATCCATTTTCTGGGTACTGATGATTTCAAGAAGATCATCAGATCTGATCTGATTTCTCTTTCTCTCTAAGGATGCGATGATAAGCGCCTCAAGCACATTTGGCCCAACAACCCGTTCCAGTATTTTGGGCGTGGTGTCAATGATGACATTGACTCCTCTCTCCTTGAAAAATTCCACCTTTTCATCTGTGACAGTAGATGTGATAATTGTCTTGCCGCCAAGCTCCTCAAGGGTCGCCTTGCCTATATACTGGTAAAAATCATATGAGGGAACAACTATTACGTCAGCTTTTTGCATTGCACGACGCATTATGTAGTCATTCCAGGCACGTGTCGGGATGACTGATGAAGCAAGCCGTTTGCTTGGCACCCACTGGAGTATTTCGTGGCTTCCCTGGGCATATTTTTCAAGCCCTGTAAAGGAGTTGATAAATTTTGATATTCCGTTTTCAAGCACAGGATCCGCAAATGTCAGGTTGTCCGTATATTCAGACATTACTTTGGCAATCCTGTAACTTGTCATGCCGGACATGAACAGCACTTTGGCGTTTTTGAAATAGTCTTGAAATTTGTGGTTTACAAACCTGAGGCACCACTCCATCGAGACATTTCGCAGGGCAAGACCTGTTGTAACAGGTGTTGTTATCTTGTCCCCAAGATCATTGAGTTTGTCATGGTGCTTTTTTTTGAGGTAACGAGGCCCCATACCATAGGGAAACTTGACACCGCCAATACCGATGGCATCTGCCTCCTTGTCCCAGTGCAGAAGCAGGTGAGCGGCCTTTTCCATATCCCCGTTTACACCAAAACGTTTGATCTTGAACTCCTGCCCGAGAAATTCGGTCTCAAACTCATAATCATCTTTACTTGATCCAAGATTGATACTGACGATCTGTTTCAATATATCCTCCCCATGTTATTACTGTTTTTTTTATCGCTCAGGTATATCCATCCGGCAATGACTACAGTAACTGCTTGTATTGTGTATTATTGCGGTAAATGCTTGTGTTTTTATTCAGGAAATTCAATCAGGCATCAGTTGCAGCAAAGCTGCCCTGTATTCTTGCCCAGAAAATTTCAATCCAGGCAAAATTGTAGCCAGGCCGCCTATGTTCCGCATTTATTGCCTTGTTCCAATGGCATTCACCGGACAGATTTCCATAGCTTCACTGCATCGGTTGACCTCTTCATCATTAACAGGCTGATTGTAAACATATTCATAGCCTTCGTCATGGTTGGTTGCGAAATGGCCAGGAGCGATTTCCGCACATACGGAGCACCCGATGCATCTTATATCCACATAGAATCTGCCCTGGACATTTTCCTGTATCAGTGGGAAATTCTCACAATGACCACTTTGAGGTTTTATTCTCAACTTGCAAGCTCCTTCATTATCTGCTCCACATCTTTTAAAAGGGTATCCTGTTCTTTGTAGCTTTGATGCAGATGGCAGTATCTTGACTCTTCAGTCGCTGTTTTGGAGCACTGTTTTCCCTCTTTTGTAATAGCCTTGCATTGAACAGGCTCTGAGCTTGCTCTCTTTTTATCGTCAGATTCTGTCCTGACTTCATCCGATGGATCTGAACCTTCTGATGACTGTGCTTCATCAGATTTTTTTGCCTGTTGAGCCTCTTCGTATCTGTCGTTGATTACAAGAGGGTCATCATAAATTTTTCCTGAATGGACAAGGTCAATAAGTTCATTGAACTCCTGTTCAACGCCTTGAAGAAGAGTTTCAGGATCAGGCATCAATCCATCATCGCAGGCAATTCCGATAGTAACATTGCCGTTGTAGCTCATAATGCTTATCCCAAGGCCAATCATTCCTGATCTTGGCACCCAGAACATGAAATTCAGAATTTTCTTTCCTCCAAAGTAGAGAGGCTCCCTTGGGCCTGGAACATTTGTAAGAACGCCTGAAGCCTTGTCTCCAAATAGCTGGGCTGCTTTCTGGGCAAGTTTTGAAGGCAGAGCCCCAATTGTGCTCAAAAGTCCGAAGTTTATGTAAGGGTCAGGAGATGTCTTGAGTTCATCCATGCGTCTTTTGACCTCTTTCAGCCTGAGGACAGGGTCTTCAAGATAGATGGGAAGCCGCAGGAAAACCAGGCT
>JADFYT010000055.1 GCA_015232935.1 Desulfamplus sp. | reverse complement strand
GCATCATCTTCAGAAAGTTCCGAGACAGAACAAAGATTTTCGATCCGGGTAGATATAATATCTTTAAGAGTGCAAAAAAAACAAAAATGAAACTGTATCCGCACGTACCACAGAGAGCCAGGCTGACGCTCCGCCATCAGATAGATATGAGAAAAAGGATGATACACAAGCAGATAGAATAACCAGGAAACATCAGGCTAAAGCATCTGAAACAGTACCTCCTGCCATATCTTCATCCAGGCCGTCATCTTCTGATCTACCTGGTTCTGGTCTATCTGAAAAAAATAAAAGCGAGATTGTCGCCAAGCACAAGTCGTCAGATATCACCCCCCAATCTGGTACCCAATCGGAATCAGCGTCAGAAAATGATGAAACACCATTAGTTCCGGAACAGATACGGCCTGATGAAAAATCCGATGTCGGGAAAATTGCCGCAGATGAAACAAATTTGGTTAAAGAACAGAAACAGCCGTTAGAAAAAGAATATGACTCTGCTCAAGAGATGCCATCTTTGTCCAGCAAGAGTGCAGATAAAGGCCAAAGCACACAAGACAATAGAGATATAACTACAGATCAAATATCGCAAGAGACTGATAAATCAGGGGCAGCAGACAAAAACAAAAAAACTGAGGATTCTAATATAAAAGAAACGGATATGCCCACAGATTCAGACATTTCAAAAAAAGCAGAAGAAGAGACCACTCATCATGAAAGCATTGATGATACTGCGTCAACAGCAGATCAGAATATCGCTGCCCGGCAACAAGATGATGAGCAGGATGCCACTGAAGACGCATCTGATTTTACACACGACAAAGACGCTTTAGCCGGAAATGACAGAAAAAAGAAGCGAAAGAAAAAGCAGAAAAAATCAGAGCCTGCAAAAATCATTAAACTTGCTGCCCCTCCTGCTCCCGCAGCACCGCCGCCACCTCCCCAAAAGAAGAGAGAGCATGCCGAGAAAACTACTGGTGCAAAAGGGACTGCAATTTCTGACAGGGACAAAGCGGCTCCTCACAAAGAGAGAACAGCTTCTGACAGAGACAGAGTTCCTTATAACGACAGAGACAGGACACCATATAACAAGGAACAGGCTGGTTCAGGCAAGGATTTTTCTGGTTCAGCAAGAGAAAAAACATCTTTTGACAAATCAAAAGCCGCCTCATCTGACAGAGATAGACACCCCTCATCTGACAGAGACAAATTTCCCGCCAATAAGGATCGAACAGCTTCTGACAGGGGAAAATCAACAGCTCTTCCTGTTGGTAGAATTGGTGCAAAAGGAGATTTTCCGATCTCAAAAGTACGCGGCAAAAAAGATATCGATCCTGACGTATCATTTATCCCTGTTGAGCCTTCAGAAAAGGATGATGCAAAAGCGAAACGTATCAAAAGCAAGGTAAAAAAGAAGAGATGGGGAGAAGACGAGGAGCCTGGCGACGACTCAAAGTCAGGGCAAAAAAAACGCAAGTCAGTTGTTGAAGGAAAAGATCTCTATGAACAGGGATTTTTAGGCAAAAAAGGCCGGAAAAAAGATGGCAAAAACAAGCAGCGCCCCAAAGTCCAAAAAACCCAGATCACCATTCCCAAAGCAATCAAGCGCAGAATCAGGATTGACGAAACCATAGACCTGTCAGAACTTGCAAAGCGGATGAGTATTAAAGCCAATGAGATGATCCAGAAGCTTATGGGCATGGGAATCATGGTAACCGTGAATCAGACCATAGATTTTGATACAGCCGCCCTTGTTGCTGCGGAGTTTGATTATGAGGTTGAAAAAGCGGCTGTTGCCGAGGATATTCTATTGCACGCCCATGAGGTTGATGACCCTTCCAAGCTCATTCCAAGATCTCCGGTGGTCACGATCATGGGACATGTTGACCACGGAAAAACATCTCTTCTGGATGTCATAAGAAAATCAAAAATAACTACCGGAGAGGCTGGGGGAATTACCCAGCACATTGGAGCTTACAGTGTCAAGACTCCCAACGGAGGCATAGTAACCTTTCTTGATACGCCTGGCCACGCGGCTTTTACATCCATGAGATCAAGAGGAGCCCAGATAACAGACCTTGTTGTCCTTGTGGTTGCCGCAGATGACGGAGTGATGCCCCAGACCATTGAGGCTATTAACCACTCAAAGGCTGCTGGAGTTCCTGTTGTAGTTGCTGTAAACAAGATAGACAAGCCAAATGCAGATCCTGAAAGAGTAATGCGCGAGCTTTCTGACCATGGACTTCTATCTGAAGATTGGGGTGGAGATGTTATTTTTGCGAAGGTCTCGGCAAAGGCTGGAACAGGCATTGATGAGCTTCTTGAGATGATACTTCTTCAGGCCGAGGTTCTTGAACTCAAAGCGGATCCAGACAGGCTTGCGACTGGCCATGTTGTAGAGGCTCGTCTGGATGCAGGCAGAGGTCCTGTTGCCACAGTTCTTGTCCAGCAGGGCACGCTCAAGAATGGTCAGCCAGTAGTGTGCGGCCTTCATTCAGGCAAAATACGTTTTATGATAGACGATATGGGAAAAACCATAGATGTTGCGGGCCCAAGCACTCCGGTTGAGATTGTAGGGTTGAGCGGAGTCCCTGAGGCTGGTGATGAGTTTATCGCTCTTGCATCAGAAAAAGATGCTAAACAGATCAGTGAAAGCAGAATGCAGAAGGAACGGGCAAAGGAACTTGCAAAAAAGAGCAGGGCAAATCTTGAAAAACTCTTTGCCAACATGGGCTCGGATCAGGCAAAGCAACTCAAACTTATAATAAAAACCGATGTTCATGGCTCGCTTGAAGCACTTAATGAATCCTTGATGAAACTTGCCCAGGAAGAAGTAGATATCAAGATCGTTCACTCCGGAACAGGTGCAATCAATGAATCTGACGTATCGCTTGCTGCTGTATCAGATGCGATAATCATAGGGTTCAATGTCCGCCCAACGCCAAAAGTGCGTGAAATGGCCAAGGATGAAAATGTTGACATGCGCTTCTACGATATCATCTACAATGTTATTAATGATATCAAGACAGCGTTAACAGGACTTATGCCCTCAACCTTCCACGAGATCATTATTGGCAGGGCAGAAGTGCGCGACCTGTTTGTGATACCAGGCAAAGGAACCATTGCCGGATGTTTTGTACAGGATGGCAAGGTTGCCAGAGGAGAAAAAATACGACTTCTAAGAGATGGCGTAATCAAGTGCGACAGCTCCCTGTCATCTCTGCGCAGATTCAAGGATGATGCAAAAGAGGTTACTCAAGGATATGAATGCGGCATCGGCATTGAGAAGTTCAATGATATTAAAGTCGGTGATATTATTGAGTGTTATCAAATTGAAGAGCGTAAAGCGAGTCTGGAGAGTATAAAGGAATGAAACCTTACCCAAGAGCGGAAAGGATTGGTGTAGCCATCCAGACAGTTCTTTCTGAACTTTTGAGCAGAAAGATACAGGATCCAAGAATTGAAATGGCTACCATAAGCAGTGTTGAAGTGACAACAGATCTTAAAGTTGCCTACGTCTATTTTGCACTTTTTGGCAATGAAGAGAAAGTCAAAGAGGCAATAGCCGGTTTTCAAAGTTCACACGGCTATATCAAAAAGAAAATTGCCCCTAAACTTGGCCTGAAATACATGCCTGAAATCAGGTTTGTGCACGACAGATCATTTGATCATGGCTCAAAAATCGATGCACTTCTAAATTCAGTACTAAAGGAAAACTAAACGCGTATCACATGACAAAAGATGGCATTCTTGCGATTGATAAACCAGAAGGGATCTCCTCTGCAGCAGTAGTTGCAAGAATAAAAAAAAAACTTGGCGTAAAAAAAGTGGGGCACACAGGCACTCTTGACCCATTTGCAACCGGCCTGATGCTTTGTGGAATCAATAAGGGGACAAGATTATCGCAATTCTTCCTGGGTAGTTCAAAATGCTATGCCGCAGAAGTTATTCTTGGAATGGAAACTGATACTCAGGACTGTACCGGCCATATCATGAAACAGTGTGCCCCGGGCGTTGTAAATTGCCTGTCTGATGAAATGATAGTTGCTGCCATTGATAACTTCAAGGGATCAATGATGCAGCAGCCTCCTGTCTATTCCGCACTCAAACACAAGGGAAAGCCTCTCTACAAACTGGCAAGAGAGGGACAGCCTGTTCAAAAACCACCTCGCAGGATCGAAATCTACTCAATAGTTCTCAAGAAGATAAAAAAAAATCAACGGCCTGAAACTTCAACTCAAACTTCAAGTATTGCCGGAACAATCTCTGACACGGATTCAGTTTCCAGTTTGTTCAACTGCCTCTCAATAACCTTTGAAGTACACTGCTCTTCTGGAACCTACATAAGAACTCTTGCCCATGATATAGGCCAAAGACTTGGTTGTGGCGGCACCCTCTTCTCCTTAAGGAGAACACAGACCTGCGTTTTTTCAATTGACAACGCCATTTCCCTGGGCGAGTTTGAGATGCTTGATCAAAATGAGGCATTTAACAGAATAATTCCAATGGCACAGGCCATTCCTTTTATGCCTATGGTTCAAGCAGATGAGACCCTTATGGAAAGAATCCGTTTTGGCCGGACTTTTATGCTGCCGGTTCAACTGTCTGATTACAATAACAATACTTATATCAGAGTTGTTGATAGCCATGGAGAACTCGCGGCTATTGTCAAATATGACATAACTCTTGATAAATATGATTATTGTTGTGTTTTTGCAAATTAGTTGGTAATTTGCCTTTTATTTTTACCGTGAAAATGCATTTTCATTTTTATGATTCAAGGTGGCCACACAAAAACGGCCATGCCTGTTTAGCATGAAAGTGCGTTCATGATTTTCATGGTTCAGGGTAGCCGGGTAACGGCGATGATACCCTTTGATTTTTTTTATTTGCAGGTATTCTGTCCCTGTTCCTGTCCCATGTGCCCGGTTATCTGAATGGAATATTGGATAACAGTAAGTATCATAAACGGTAGAATGCACAGAATATCAAATATTTATTTATTCCAATAAGGAGTATGAACGTGGTTTTATTATCTGAAAACAAACTTGAAATGATCGAACAGTTCCGGCAGCATGAAACAGATACAGGCTCACCTGAGGTTCAAGTTGCCATTTTGACTCACAGAATTAACTATCTTACCGAGCATGTAAAGGTTCACCAGAAAGACCATCACTCAAGAAGAGGGTTGCTTGTGCTCGTTGGAAGACGAAGAAGTCTTCTGGACTATCTGAAGAAAAAAGATATAAACAGGTATCGTACACTGATTGACAGATTAGGCTTGAGAAAATAATTTTTTGAATTTGCATAAAGAGTTGGCATATCAGAGATACTCTTCTGTTTCTGCTGACTCTTTTAATTTTTTGTGTGAAAGTTTTTGAACATAAGCAGCTTCGCTGTAATTAATGTCTGATTGAAATTCCTGAGTAATGAAATAGCTGTAATTGCTCAAACTTTCATTTTTAGTTGTGGCAGTCCGATCTGCCATGCAGGTTATCTACAGGCGGCGATTCTATGGTAACCCAGACCTTGAATAAGTTCGCATATGCAGCATCAAAAATAATCTATTGATGCTGGAGGTGCGTGTTTATTCTACCGGGAATGCCTTGAAAGCCGCCTTTTTATCAGGAGAATTTATGGAAAAAACAGTTAAAACAATGATTAATGGCAAAGAGTTCAGCATCACTTCCGGCAAGATAGCCAAACAAGCTTCTGGTGCGGTGGTTGTACGTTACGGCGAAACAATGGTGCTTGTCACTGTGGTCTCTTCCAAAGAGCAAAGAGAAGAGTCCGGTGGGTTTCTCCCTCTTTCTGTGGAATATCAGGAGAAGATATATGCCGCGGGAAGAATTCCGGGGAACTACTTCAGGCGTGAGATTGGCAGGCCAAGTGAAAAAGAGACCCTGACATGCCGTCTTATTGACAGGCCTATCCGCCCTTTGTTTGAAAAAGGTTATAATTTCGAGACCCAGGTCATAGCGACAGTTCTTTCAATGGACAAAGAGAATGAAGCTGATGTCCTTGCAATGGTTGGATCGTCCGCCGCACTTGAAATTTCAGACATCCCTTTTGCCGGCCCCATTGCCGGCGTAAGAGTCGGACGAATTGACGGGCAGTTTATTGTCAATCCGACAATCGACCAGATGTCAAAAAGCGACATTGAACTCGTGGTGGCCGGCTCAAAAACAGGTGTCATAATGGTGGAAGGCGGTGCCAATATTGTCTCCGAAGCCGAGATGCTGGATGCTATTTTCTTTGGCCACGACGCAATGCAGCCCATGATTGATATTCAGCATGAACTCAAGGCTGCTCTGGGAAAGGAAAAACGGCAGTTGATTCCTCCCAAAATAAATTATGAGCTTGCAGACAAGGTAAAAGAGCTTTGTACGGATAAAATTTATCAGGCGGTACAGACTAAAGGAAAAACAGAGAGGAGTCTTGCTCTTGAAAAACTCAGAGATGAGCTCATAAAAGAGATTGCTGCCTCCGGAGAAGCTACTTCAGACGGGCTGTCAAAAGAGGGCATAAAAGAGATAAAATCTGTTTTTGGCGATCTTGTCAAAGAGGTCAGCCGCAGGATTGTCCTGAAAGAGAACAGAAGGATTGACGGAAGAGCTTTTGACGAGATCCGTCAAATTACCTGCGAGGTTGGCAATCTCCCAAGACCACACGGAAGTGCCCTCTTTACAAGAGGAGAGACCCAGGTCATGGGCGTACTGACCCTGGGCTCAGGCAGAGATGAGCAGCGGGTTGAGACATTGAGCGGTGATGAGTCACGCCCGTTTATGCTCCATTATAATTTTCCCCCTTTTTCTGTTGGCGAATGCAAACGCCCGGGCGGTCCAAGCAGAAGAGATATCGGCCACGGAAACCTTGCTACCCGTGCCCTTGAGCGTATTGTGCCGGACAAGGCTGATTTTGAATATACAATACGTGTTGTCGGTGAAGTCATGGAGTCCAACGGCAGCTCTTCCATGGGAACGGTGTGTGCCGGAACTCTTGCCATGATGGATGGCGGAGTACCTATCAAGGCTCCTGTATCCGGTATTGCCATGGGTCTTGTCTCAGATAATGATACCACTGTGGTACTCAGTGATATTCTTGGAGATGAAGACCACTTTGGTGATATGGACTTCAAGGTTGCCGGTACCGAGACCGGAATTACCGCTCTTCAGATGGATATAAAAATCCGTGAACTATCTCGCGATATCATGATAAAAGCATTGACCCAGGCTCGTGAAGGAAGACTGCATATCCTTCAGAAAATGCTTGATACTCTCAATGCTTCACGCACACAGATGTCTCCACATGCACCAAAAATCTATACTCTCAAGATTAACACTGATAAAATAAGGGATCTGATCGGGCCTGGAGGAAAAATGATCAGAGCCATACAGGCAGATACCTGCACAACCATTGAGGTTGATGATACAGGCCTTGTCAAAATTGCCGCCGAGAACGAAAAAGATGGAGAAGCTGCTCTTAAAGTTGTCAATGATATCTGCCTTGATCCTGAAGTGGGTGGCATTTACGAAGGCGAAGTTGTCAAAACAACTGATTTTGGTGCGTTTGTAAGAATTAAAACCGGAACTGACGGACTTGTCCACATATCCGAGCTATCCGCTCATCGAGTCAAAAAAGTTACAGATGTGGTCAAGGAGGGTGATACGCTGCGTGTAAAGGTGCTTGAAATTACACGTGACGGCAAAATTCGCCTCAGCCACAAAGCATTGCTTGAGTCATAAACATAAATAGGCGGCTTATTGACAAATTCGTAAAAACTCGGTTTTCCAGACCGAGTTTTCCAGAATAGATAGCGAAGCAAATCAATATATTAAAAGCCGTGAAGCTGTTTATTGCTGATTTTTTTACAAGACCATCACTATTGATTCCCCTGAGAGCATCAAATCGCGATTCAAGTATTAAACTCCCCAAATCTTAAAAGCAAGGGGAGTTTTTTTCATTGTCTCGCTTTACCATAAAAATGCATTCCGGTTTTTCATAATTCAGGGCAGCCACTTGACGGCAATGAGAGTTTAATTTGATTTACTTCCATAGTTTTCCAGACAATTAAATTTGGTAGGAATACTGCCTGAGCAGCACTGGCAAAGGGCATCTCTGACCAAAAGACTTTTCTGGAAGTCTATAACAACCATTTTGTGAGGCTCTTCGGCTTTTATCACGAGATGGGCACGATCATTGCTTTACCATGAAAATATATTTTGATTTTCACGGTTCAGAGTTTCCCTGAATCCGGCCATGAGCATTTAGTGCAAATGATGATAATTCATGATTCTTCTCCGGTTTCATGATTAGTCGCAGCTGTTGGAGTGGATTGCTGTTACATGAAGAATCATATTGACAAAATGCCTGTTCTCATATCCAGCACGATCTGTTCTTTTTTCTTTGATGCTCATAAGGCAAGTTGATTTTATGATTTTCTGTTGATAAAAAAGAGAGAAGCTTTATATTCAAGCCCGATAAAAGCCATGTTTATAATAACAGGTTAATTGCAATGCTGTTTTTCTGTTAACATGAGAGCAAGGCAGGCAATGAAAAAAGAGAAGATGCGTCAGGTGGTGCTATGGTTAAATCATATGTTGATGAGCAGAATCAAACTGTGTTTCTCTGCCCACACTGTGGATTTCAAAGGAAATTCGACGCATCACCATTTAAAGACAAAAAAAAATCGCTTACTGTCAAATGCAAATGCGGCAATTCCACTGAAATAGAAATTGAATTCAGAAAACAGTTCAGAAAAAAGGTGGAACTGTTTGGCACCTGTCTTATAAAAAAGACCCAGAAGCAATGTGATATGATTGTAAAAGATCTGTCATTTCAGGGAATTGGTATTGAGTTGCTCCATATCTACAAAAAACATATGGCAGATATTGATATTGGAGATATAATTGAGGTTGATTTTAAACTTGATAATAAAAAGGAAGATCAGATCACAAAACGATGCATTGTGCGTCTGAAGCTTGGCAACCATATCGGTGCTCAGTTTTATGACGAGAATTTTTCAAAACAGTTAGGCTTTTATCTTATGTGACATTAAAAATCAAAGATAACTATGCGGGAGCAAGGAGACTATTTTTGATTAGGAGAATTGATGATTAAAGGCTATCTTGATGACAAAAACAATACCTTGTTTATATGCCCTCATTGCGGATTTCAGAGGATTTTTAATGCTTTGCCATTTAAGAACAAAAAAAATCTGTCCATAAAATGTCGATGTGGCCAGTCAACTGAAATGCAGATTGAATTTAGACGTTTTTTCAGGAAAAGAGTAGGAATTCCTGGTTCATGCATCATTGAAAAGCATCAGATACGTTGTGATATAATTATCAAGGATATCTCGCTTGGAGGAGTTGGTATCGAGTTTGTTTTTGTCCACAAGAAATATATAAAGCAAATTGAGGTTGGGGATACTATACTTGTTGAATTTAAACTTGACGATACAAAAAACAATAGCATTTCAAAAAAATGCGTTGTAAGAATAAAGATAGACAATACAATAGGTGCTGAATTCATTGATGAACAATATAATAAAGTGCTTGGTTTTTACTTGATGAACTGAACTTCAAAATCCCGCTTAAGTCAAATCCGATTTTTTGATACCAAGGCGTCTCATTCTTGACGCAAAAGTAGATCTGTTTAACCCCGCCGCCCTGGCAGCCCATGTTACATTCCAGTTATTTTTCTTGAGAAGAAAACGTATGTAATTCTCTTCAAGTTGATCCCATGTCAGATTCCCGAAATTATTATCGCAATTCAAATCATTGCTGTTATTGACAAAGGAGATTGATCTGGCTGGAAAAAAAGGTGATCTGTTCTGTCTGCCAGACCGCAACACCTCATTAATATCGCCAATCCCTTCGGCACTCCCACTTGCTGATTCAGACATGCTCCATGCTTCAACTGCCGAATCCTGAGAAAAATCCTCCTGGCCCACAGATTGAAAAAAGTGGTCCGGAATCATCTGCGAGTCTATATATTCGCTGTCCGTAACCACAACAAGATATCTGACCAGATTCTCAAGCTCCCTTATATTTCCGGGCCATGACCAGGATATCAGCTTTTGCATTGCATCGGGTTTAATCTTTTTCTCCTTGATGCCGTTTTTAAGACACTCAAGTTTAAAGAAATATCGTATGAGCAAGGGGATATCTTCTCTTCGCTCCCTTAGAGGAGGCAACTCTATGGGCAAAACCGAAAGGCGATAAAACAGATCCTGGCGAAACCTGCTTTCTGAAACCATCTGCTTGATACTGCGGTTTGTAGCTGAAATTATCCTTGCATTCACATGAGTTACCTCATTTGAGCCCAGTGGTTTAACCTCGTTGTTCTGCAAAACCCTTAAAATTGCCGCCTGTATATTTAATGGCATATCGCCGATTTCATCTAAAAATACAGTTCCCCCTTCCGCCGCTTCAAACAGACCTTTTTTATCCCTCACAGCTCCTGAAAAAGCCCCCTTCCTGTAGCCGAACAGCTCGCTTTCCAAAAGGGATTCAGGTATCGCACTGCAATTTTGCACAAGAAAAGGCATCTCTTTTCTTGGGCCTGACCTGTGAATCTCCTGTGCTATAAGCTCTTTTCCGGTTCCGCTCTCTCCTGTAATAAGGACATGAAAGTCAGATACTGCGTAGCTTCTGGCAAGTTTCATGCAATCTTGCAATTTTCCGCTCTGTCCCACAATGGTAGTTATGCCTGCCCTGAGTTCCTGAAGGGTCTCCTTCAAAAATTGAGTCTCTTTGAGTTGCCGGCTGTACAACACCGCGTTGCTCAGTGCCACAGAACCTATATCAACAAGATTTTGCAGGTAATTGAGGTATTTTTCATCCAGGTTGACACAGCTTTTTTCCGGTGTGGTATCAATGATCTGGACAGCACCATAAACAGTTTTGTCATTTAAAAAAAGCGGAAAGCAGATAATCAGGCTGCTCTTTACAGCAAGGTTATCTTCAAGTTCCTTGTAGTGGCGGGCATCGCTTCTTGTATCGGCAACTGTCCGCTTTCCGTTTTCAATAACCCATCCAACAATACTTTTTTGTTTTTCATCAATATCAATGCCTATTATATTGGCACTCTCTTTTCCGGCAGCCTCGATACAG
>JADFYT010000054.1 GCA_015232935.1 Desulfamplus sp. | reverse complement strand
TTTCAATTGCCGTCATTATACCATCAGAGTCCAAATTGAGCTAACTTTAAAAACTTGATCATCGAGTGTACAAAGTTCTGCAATGGTAGAGTGCATCAACTCAATCATTCGGCCTTATCTTAACTCATCACGAAATCAGATAACACAAGAGATGCTGAACCTCATCATGTTTTACCACAACCATCGTCGATACAAGAAAGGGCAGAGAGCAGGTAAAACCCCTTATGAGTTATTGACCGGAGAACAGCAGGACAAAGACTGGATGGAGTTTCTTTTTGAAATTATTGATGATAATTCCTCTATTCATGCTGACCTTCTCCAGCAATATCCTGCCCAGGTGGAAACAGATGAGATACTGAGATGCCATAGGGTAAGTGATGACTACGCCTCTTGCATGGTAGCATCACACTAAAAAAGACACGAAGCTGTCAGATGACAAAAAAATAACGGTCTCTCACATGGCCGGACACTATATTTGTATCCAAAGTTTGGTGATTAAAAAGTGTAAACTACTTTGGGGGCTAAATGAAACATGCCAAAAATTGTATTTTTAGATGTGATATCAAAATAAATCCAGTTCATAAAATATTCACACATGAATCCTTGATTGTTGATTTGAAACAATTTTGCAATTTAAATAATACATATGATATAATAATAAGCAGCAAGTTTCTAAATGAATTTTACAGAAAGACTCCAGATATTGCTGGATTATATACAAATTTGATCCATTTAGGTCATGACATCTTAGATCAATCAGGTATTTTGATCATTACCGAGCTGACTGATCAGGTATCAAAAAAAAGAAATCCTCCTGATTTGCGATATTTGAATAAAATTTTTAGTCAAGAAACAAAAATGTATTTTTATAAACATAAAAACTCATTAAAACAAATATTACCATTACCATGCTCTATGTGGCGTGATATATGTCGAGATACTAATAGATGTTTTGTCCAACATCAATATTTGGATGGAGTCTCTAAAGCTTTTACACAAATTTTTTGTTTTAAAACTCTTGGTGCAAATTTTTATGACTCATCATTCATGCAAAAATGGAGTGTTAGGCCAATTCGGATTAATCGTGTTTCTATTCAAAATAAAAACACTTTTTGCTATCAAGGTAAATTATATGACGGCAATCAGATTCCATCCGAGCTGTATTACTAACATTTTATAGGAAGAGATTGGTATTTATGGGTATAAAATGGCAGAAAACGGAAATAAAAACCCTTGATGATTTTCAAGAAGGGATTTCTCCTTGGATTATATCAGCGAGTAGAGCAACGGATATTCCTGCTTATTATAGCGAATGGTTTTTTGACAAGCTTCAAAAAGGATATGTCAAGTGGGTTAATCCATTCAACAGACTAAAACCTCAGTATGTTGCTTTCAAAAATACGAAGTGTATTGTTTTCTGGAGCAAAAATCCTGCTCCAATGATTCCTTTTTTAAATGAATTAGATGATCGTAAAATTGGATATTATTTCCAATTTACAGTAAATGATTATGAAGACGAAAATTTTGAACCTAATTTGCCATCATTAGAGCGTCGAATTGAGACTTTTAAACATTTGTCTAATATTCTTGGAAAAAAAAGGGTTATATGGCGCTTTGATCCGCTATTGATAAGTGATTATACTTCCCCTGAAAAGCTTATAAAGAAAATACAAAAAGTTGGTGATATTCTACACCCTTTTACCGAAAAATTAGTATTTAGCTTTGCCGATATTTCTAATTACAGCAGGGTTGAGAAAAATTTGAAAAACAAAGGAATAAATTATATTGATTTTGATACTTCTAATATGGAGTATCTCGCTGAAGAAATAAGCCAGCTTAATACTTCACGTTCATGGGGGGTAGAACTTGGAACTTGTGGAGAACAAATCAGTTTGGAAAAATTTGGAATCAAACACAATAAATGTATTGATGACGAACTCATTCTAAGGATTACTGAATCATCTGATAGAAGCATCGAATTTGAACAATTCCTCGGATATGAACGACAGAAAGATCTTTTCGCTATAGACGATTTTAAACAGATGCCTGATTTAAAAGATAAAGGACAGCGTAAAGAATGTGGTTGTATTTATAGCAAAGACATTGGAAGCTATAATACCTGCTTGCATGGATGTATTTATTGTTATGCCAATAGTTCTCCAGAGGCAGCCCAAAAAAATAGACGAAAAATTAAAGTAGAAAGCGATGCTCTTTTATCTTGACAAGCCACAAAAGCATAACAGGTTTGCCATCTGTTTATCCGCCTTCGTGGCTTTAATATATTTGCTGCTATCTACCCGTTTACCGTTCATGGAGAGCGGTATTTTGGTATCTTTACGGAAAAGACTCTCAAGAAGAGCCATGAACACAGGCAGATTCGCTGCAATTAATATCTGATTGAATTTCCTGAGTAATTAAACACGCTGTTCTGAAGTTCTATCTCTCCTCCACATCAAGCCCAAATGCCTTGTGAAGTACACGCACGGCAAGTTCAGCGTACTTTTCTTCAATCACGCAGGATATTCTGATCTCTGATGTGCTGATAAGCCTGATGTTGATATTTTCAGACGCAAGTGCCTTGAACATGGTTGCCGCAACTCCGGCGTTGCTTTTCATTCCAAGTCCGATTACTGATACCTTGGCAATCCCTTCGGCAGTCAGGACTTCTGTGGCTCCAATCTCTTTTGCGACATGCTCTGATATTTCCCGTGCCTTTCTGAAATCCGTTTTTGTCACAGTAAAGGTCACATCAGTCTCGCCGCCTGAACGGGTGTTCTGGATAATCATGTCAACCATAATGTTGGCATCGGCAAGAGCACCAAAGATTTTTGCTGAAATTCCTGGTTGATCAGGAACCTTTTTAAGGGTGATTCTCGACTCGTTCTTGTCACAGGTAACTCCTGATACTACAACACTCTCCATGTCAGCACTTTCATTCACAACCATTGTACCTTCCTCCTCATTAAATGATGACCTGACATGCACCGGCACATTGTATTTCTTTGCAAATTCCACAGAGCGGATCTGGAGAACCTTGGCACCGAGTATGGCCATTTCAAGCATCTCTTCATATGAAATTTTGTTAATTTTCCTGGCTTTGTCACATATTCTGGGGTCTGTTGTATAGACACCATCAACATCAGTAAAAATTTCACATACATCAGCCTTGATTGCAGAGGCGATTGCAACTGCCGAGGTATCCGAGCCGCCGCGTCCAAGGGTGGTAATATCTCCGTTCGCGTCTCTGCCCTGAAATCCTGCCACCACAACAATCTGTCCCTGGTCAAGCAGATTTAAAATACGGTCTGCCTCGATATCGAGAATTCTTGCCTTGCCGGAACTCTGATCTGTTATGATGCCTGCCTGGAAACCCAGAAGCGAGGTGGCAAGATAGCCCCTGTCCCTGAGGATCATGGCAAGAAGAGCGGCTGTAGTCTGTTCGCCTGTGGCAAGCAGAACATCAAGTTCCCTTGAATCCGGTACCTTTGATGCTGATTCCGCCAGGGCAATCAGTCGGTCTGTCACTCCTGCCATAGCGGAGAGAACTACAACCACCTTGTCTCCCTGATCGTAGCTTTTAGTGACACGATCCGCAACTTTTTTGATTCGCTCAATATCGGCAACCGAAGTACCTCCGAATTTTTGCACTTTCAATGCCATTTTTTGTTGCTCCTTATCTTTAAATAAACACCTGAAAAATCCCGATGATAACACACCTTATATCCTGATGATCATAAATCCTGTTTGCAATTTTAATGGCCTGAGAGCTTTAGGCTTTGCTGGTATCAGCCACTTGTATCACGCCAGACCGATACGCCTGATCATCAAGGCAGGATTTTTACTGTAAAATCAAACAGCAAGTTGATTTAGCAGATTTAAGCCTTCAAGTCCAGATGGAATAAAAGATATCTTTCTGTTGAAGTCCTGATCTGTGGTTATATGTATTTTTATATCAAATTTTATTATGCTTTCATCAATTATATCAGGCCACTCAATGATTATGACACTGTTGTCAGATGCTGTGATATCATCAAAGCCTATGTATTCAAGCTCTTCTGGTGAGCCAAGGCGATAGAGATCCATGTGGTAAAGCATCAGGGAATAAAACGGAGAGGCTGTTCCAGCATCTTTTTGGCACTCATTTCTATTTGCTGTATCTGCCAAACAGTTATTCCCATTTGCAGTGTGTGCCGGATAACTATTCGCATTTGCAGCGTCTGCCGGACAATTTTTTCCATTTTCAGCATCTTTCTGGTACGAGTTTTCATTTGCGGAATCTGCCGGATATTCATTTATGATGGTGTAGGTAGGGCTTGTAACATAGTACTGTTCCGGCACACCCAATCCCTTTGCAAATCCCTGGACAAATGTTGTTTTTCCGGCACCCAGCCCTCCGTAAAGGGCAATGGTTATTGACCACCTCTGTCGCGAATCAGAAATCAGGGGATCTTTGTTTATATCCTGGTTACGGCTTGTATTACCGCATTTTCCGGGAATCAGAGAGCCAGGTTTTCTGCTGCGAATCAGAGAGCCAAGTTTTCTGCCTGCTTCACGGGTTTCATGATCATTTAAGGTTTTGATTGTAATGGTTTGTAGTGTGCTGTTCATGGGCATATTTTTCCATGTATGGTTTCCGGAATAATCCTGATTATATCAGAGGCCACAAATCCGGACGCACCTCGCTTATGTGCGAGGATATCCCCGCATAGACCGTGAATATAGACACCCGCAATCGCCGCCTGATATTCATTAAAGCCCTGAGCTGCCAGGCCAGCTATCATTCCTGTCAGGACATCGCCCATGCCACCGGATGCCATTCCAGGATTGCCGGTCGGGCAGATGTGGACAGTGCCGTCAGGTAAGGCTATAAGGGTTGAAGCCCCTTTTAGCACCACAGTTGCATTGAATTCCACTGCAAAATGAGTGGCAGTCTCGATTCTGTTCCTTTGTACTTCAGAAGTTGATTTTCCTGTCAGTCGTGCCATCTCGCCAGGATGGGGTGTCACTATGGTCGGGGCTTTCCGGCTTTTCAGTATATATGGATTCATGGCAATGGCATTGAGGGCATCAGCATCCAGGATCATAGGCAGGGCAATCTCCTCAACCATTCCATGAACAAGCTTTATGGTGCTCTCATCCGTGCCAAGACCCGGGCCTGCGGCAATAACTTTTTTGTCGGCAACAAGTTCTTTTAGAAGAATGTTGAGTGCAGAGTGAGAGATATGGCCTTTATTGCTTTCAGGCAAAGGAAATGTCATGGGCTCTGTAACTTGAGGTTCTATTGTGCTGTTGATGCTTTCAGGAACAGCCAGCGTAACAAGTCCGGTTCCGCAGGCCATGGCCGCGTTTGCAGCAAGGGCGGCGGCTCCGGTTTTGCCGGTGGAACCCGCAACAACAAGAAGATGGCCGTAAGTTCCCTTGTGGGACTGAGGTTCTCTTGGTCTGAACATCCGTTTGATCATGGGCTGCTCAATAAGGTGCGTCGATGGATTTTCCTTTCGTGCGATAAATCCCGGAATCCCGATATCTATTATTTCAAGAGTTCCTGAAAGCTCCTTGCCCGGGTATAGCAGATGCCCTGTTTTGGCAAACCCGAATGTTGCCGTTGCTGTGGCTTTGATAGATATTCCCATTGGCTGGCCATTGTCAGCGTTGAGTCCTGAGGGGATATCAATGCTGAAAACAGGTTTTGACAGGCTGTTGACTGTTTCAATAACTTCTTTCAAGAATCCTCTGACATCACTGTTGAGGCCCGTACCCAGGATTCCGTCAACAAAGATATGGTGACTGGAAATTATATTTCTGTATTTTCTGAATGTTTTAAGATCAGGAATTTCAAACACAGAATCTCTTATAATCTCTTTTTGCAGCAGATTCTCTTTTATTGTCACAACACCTTTTGAGTCAGCCTGACCAGAAATGGGTATAGATCCTTTTTTGTTGGCAGCAACAATATTGTCAAGAAGAGCAAGATTTGCCTTGGCGTCTCCTGTCACCTTTTCCCTTGAGGATAACAAAAATGTGTTAACCTCAATCTCCTTTTCCATGAGATATCTGGCCATAACAAAGGCATCTCCTCCATTATTGCCCCTGCCTGCAAGAATACATACTCTTCGGGAGCGTATCTCAGGAAAAATTTCAAGTAGCATATCAACAGCTCCCCGTCCGGCATTTTCCATAAGAATCTGCCCTGGAATACCAAACGATTCAATAGCTGCTTTATCAATTGCCCGCATCTGTTTTGCTGTTACAAGGTACATATTTTTTTCCCAAAACAATAACTCTGCTTTGCAAGGTCACGTTAAGAATGAATTCTTGACACTTTCCAAACCCGTTTTATAGTTTTTTCGGTAATTTATCCATAAGAGTATAGAATATTTACCATTAGACTTTATGCCAAACCGGTTTTTACAATCCTTGATTGTACTGGATGAAAAGCCAGTTCTGCAGAAGGTCTATTAAAATAGATTCCGGTTTTTTATTACTTCCAGGTGGCCAGAATTTTAACCTCTACTGCCCGGGCAGTATATGAAGTATGAAGATATTTTTCCATAGTTTTTTAACCTGGTTTGAATAGAGAAGATATTATAGTTTTTTACTTGTCACTATTTTAAATGCGTGATAGATACGTTTACAAATGATAGCAGCATTCATACATTAATATCAGGAGGCCATTGAGTGAATACAGAGTCCAAGTTCGCTGAATTAAAAGAAAAAGAGCGTGAAGCCAGAAAACAGATCATCATAGAATCCGCACAGGCTCTTTTTGCAAAAAAACCGTTTTATGAAGTGGGAATGAGAGATGTCGCAGATGAAGCGGGCGTTTCTCCTGCAACACTGTACCGATATTTTCCAAGCCAGGAAGATCTTTTTGTGGAAGCCTTTATTCAGGATATTGCGGCAGTAAGTCTTGAATTTGAGAATATGGTAAAAAAAGAGCAGCCAGCCACAATTGAGGAATTCGCAACAACTTATATTGACCATCTGTTCCAAAATGAATCTACATTTCAGATGATGACTTACATTCTTCTCAAAGATCATCTTGACAAATCTGTTCTGGCAAAATTCGGTTCTGTTACAAGAATCTTTTTCAATGCATTTGAAAAGCTGCTTAAACGATATGGTATAGAAGAGGATGTCAGGCTTCATGTTCATGCCTTTATCGCAGCCATGACAGGAATCATAATAACTTTCAGAAATCATCCAGTCAAGAAGAGGGAGGAGATAAGGCAACACATACTTAAAATTACAAGCATTACTGCGGATCTGTTCAGTAACAAACTTATAAAATGATATAGAGTGCCAGGGGGATCATGGATCATATAAGGGAAAAGGTAGAGGCAAAGCATATTCTTGTAAGCGGTATAAGAAAAGAGATCTCAAAGGAGATAGTAGGACAGCAGAAATTGGTGGACGCTCTTTTGATCGGGCTGTTATCCGGCGGACATGTTTTGATTGAGGGAGTGCCAGGCCTTGCAAAGACAAGTGCGGTCAAAGCACTTGCATCAACAGTTCAGGCAAAATTCAAAAGGATTCAGTTTACACCTGATCTTCTGCCAGCCGATCTTGTTGGCACTGAAATTTACAGGCCAAAAATGGGAGATTTTATCACAAGGAAAGGTCCTCTTTTTAACAACATTATTCTTGCGGATGAAATCAACCGTGCCCCTTCCAAAGTTCAGTCAGCCCTTCTTGAAGCGATGCAGGAAAAACAGGTCACCATTGGTGATGAAACCTACCCTCTGCCAACCCCTTTTCTGGTACTTGCAACCCAGAACCCGATTGAGCAGGAGGGTACATACCAACTGCCAGAAGCCCAGGTTGACCGGTTCATGCTCAAAGTTTTGATTAGCTACCCTGACAGAGCCCAGGAGCTTGAGATTCTTAAAAAAAGCGGCTTTGAAGTAAAACAGACCATTGAGCCGGTTGTAAGCCCTCAAGATTTAAGCGAAATAGCAGATATCATCAAGCAGATTTATGTTGATGACAAGCTCAAGGAGTATATAGTCAATCTTGTTTTTGCAACAAGAGAGCCTCTCAAATATGGAATGGATATCGGCAGTTATGTTGAATTCGGTGCGTCTCCACGAGCTACCCTTTTTCTTGCTCAGTCAGCAAGGGTGATTGCCTTTCTTCAAGGAAGAGCATATGTGACTCCCCAGGATATCAAAATAGCCGCACCAGATGTACTGCGTCACAGAATCATACTATCTTTTGAGGCAGAAGCGGAACAGGTTACAACAGATCAGATCATCAAGTCTGTGTTTGATTCGGTTGAAGTGCCATAGTGTGGTTGCGGCGGTGCCATAGTACAACTGCTTAACAAATCCGTTTGCCAAAAAACCTGACACTTATGAAAGCGGTGATCGATTATAGCGTAAAATCTGCCCTTTAAACGGCTGCATCAGATACTCTGTATGGTCAGGTTTATTCTGTTTGTGCGAATAACCTAATTTCATCATTTTTTTGCTGAACCGTGCATGATGGCCACGTCCTGGATCAACTACTATAACTTCACAAACCTGTTTTGCATGTTGATCGATAAAGCCTGATAATAGAGTGCCATGATTGCTTTCATAGAGAAGGTCACTTCCAATAATGAGATCAAACTTGCCTAAGCCGCTGTCCACATCCTCCCACCCGGTACGGACAAATGGTATGTTTTTCCCTTTATTGAGTTTTATATTTTCTATAAGAAAACTTTCTACTTCAGGGTGATAATCTGTAGCGGTAATATCAGCAAGTCGATTATTTAATAATAAACTGGCCAGACCGATTCCACAACCAACTTCTAATATTCGTTTTCCAATAATATCAAAATCAAATATAAAGTGGGCTAAAACCAGACTTGAATCCCAAATAATACCGAACAAAGGCCATGTAGCTGACGATATTCCCAGTTTTTCAGCAACACCATTAACATCACAGTATTGCTGATTGTCACGTAAAGTTCTGACATGAATATCGATATTACCAAACTCGATGGTTTGATATCGAACACGTAATGGTGACATAGTATGCCTGATACTCGGGTTGTAATACATAATGTATTAAATTCTGCAAGCAAGAGTTCAATACCCACGATGGAGGTGCTTGAAAATAGCTGTAATGATGATATTTTCATTCTTAGTTGTGCAGGACAATCCTGCCATGCATGTTTGAAAATAATTTTAAATAGCCGTGGTGATGAGCCTTTCATTCTTAGTTGTCCCCATCAGGGGATGGCCGTTACATGGAACACAACAGTTTGCTCAGGTCGGTCATATGACATTAATATTACCTGATTTTATGACTCATCTTGAGCTTATGCAATCCTTGGTTAAAGAGATCACGAAGATAAATCCCCCGCTTGTCATTTCTAAACATCAGATACAGGGGCGATTCCGACATCAAGGGTTTTGGAGCATGTAGAATAACGTCTGGATTGAATTGGGACTCGTTTTTCGCCAATTGGGACAGCAAGAGATTGCTCTGATTCTGTTCCACAAAACATATATCAATCCGTCCCATTTCAAGTTTTTGAATATTTTGAATATCCTCAGCTACTTCCTCAATTGTTGCAAAGGTCGGGTCTGCTGCGATACGTTGTTGCAGTTCTTCATGGACAGCCCCGAAGACAGAACCACGAACAATCCCGATCCTCAGTCCTTCAAGATCATCAACAGTCTTCCAGTCAAACACTGTACCTTTACGATAATAAATATAGCGGGTTGCCGTCCCAATAGGGTCGCTAAAGATAAATTTGGCTTCCCGTTTTGTTGTCTTCCCAAAAGGATAGCCACCATCGAGATCCAGATTTGCGATCTCAACAAGAACCCGTTTCCAGGGGAGCTCCTTACGCTCCACGGTTATGTTCACCATGGCATAGGCATCTCGAATCAATTTGGTTATAGTGCCTTGTTCAGGAAGGTCTTCTCCTGTTAACAACGCCCATGTACCAGAGCCAAGCACGACAGACTCTGCGTGGGAGATTTGCCCCTCATAGAAGACTGTCATCAAAATTACTGCCGTAATCACGAGATGTCTTATATTGTGTATGCGTACATGGTTCATCATATAAAAATAAAAAGGCGTCTATTTTGCGGCCTTGACTTCATCCCATATTTTTGAATAGAGTTCATTGCTTTCACCAAGATCAGCCATTACCTCACATTTTTTTAGTATTTCATCAGACATGAGTATTGCCGGGTTGCCTTTTATCTCGTCGCTTAAATATTGATATGCATCTTTATTCGGTGCAAGATAATAAATATACTCTATATTTTCGGCCGCGACCTTGCCATCAAGCATAAAGTTTATGAACCTGTAGGCAAGTTCAGTATTTTTTGCGTTTTTTAAAATTACCATATTGTCACTGGCAAGGGTTGTACCCTCTTTTGGAATTGCATATGCGATATCCTTGTTTTCAGACATTATCTGATATACATCTCCACTATACCCCTGAGAGAAATAGAACTCCTGCGAAACCAGTCCATTTTTATACTGATCCGCTTCAAACTTGGCAAGATTGTGTTTCCAGCCAATCAGAACTTTTTTTGCGGATTCAAGCTCCATTATATCTGTTGTATTTATGCTGTACCCTATATATTTCAAAGCCGCTCCTATAGCTTCGCGCATATCATTTAGCATCGTCATTCTTCCTTTGTATTTTGAATCAGCAAATATATTCCACGAAGGTTCAAAATTGTCTCCGGATTTTGATTTAAGATATCCAATGCCGGTATTGCTGATCATGTATGGAACAGAAAATTCCTGGTTTTCATCAAACGAAAAAGGGGTATATCTTTCATCAAGATTTTTCAGGTTAGATATTTTCGTGTGATCCAGTTTCAAAAGAAGGCCGTCTTTTACCATTAAACTGACCATGTAGCCGGAAGGAAAGACAATATCATAACCTGCCGCACCAGCCTTGAGTTTTGCGTACATTGTTTCATTGGAATCAAAATAGTCCAGAATGATCTTGCAGTTATTTTCATCTTCAAAACGCTTGACAAGGCTTTCGTTTATGTAATCAGACCAGTTGTATATATACAGCTTGTTTTTTTCGGGGGCACACCCGGAAAACAGAGATATCAAGATTAAAATTGACATAGCAGTGACAAGTAGAGTTTTAGTATTTTGCATCAGTGTCTCCTCATATTTATACGCTGATATAAAAGTGCGATTAAAAATGTTATTGAAATAAACAGAGTTGACAGGGCATTGATAACCGGCGGTGTTCCGAATTTGATCATACTGTAAATCTGCAAAGGTAACGTCGATGATCCAGGCCCTGCTGTGAAAAAGGTGATTATAAAGTCATCCAGAGAGATCGTCAATGCAAGCATCCCTCCTGATATGAGTCCCG
>JADFYT010000053.1 GCA_015232935.1 Desulfamplus sp. | reverse complement strand
TGATGGCGGTTCCAGATGACAAAAAGGGGGATATCGCCCTTAGAATCGCAAAACTTGGCCAGATATCCGAGGATGTTGTCCGTGATGTGGATGAGGCACTGAAGATGGAGTTGAGCGGTGCTGTAGGGCCTGGAGGAAAAGTTGGCGGTGTTGGCGTGCTTGTCAACATTATAAATGGCGTGGACAAGGCAACCGAAGATATTATAATGGAGCAGGTGGAAGAAGATAGTCAGGAGATGGCAGATGATATCCGCAAGATGATGTTTGTGTTTGAGGATCTTGTTGCAATTGATGATCGTGCAATGAGAGAGATTCTCAAAAAGGTTGAGGGGCAGCAGCTGACCTATGCTCTGAAGACTGCAACCGAAGAGATGAGAAAGAAGATTTTTTCCAATCTGTCCCAGCGTGCAGGAGAGATGCTCAAGGATGATCTGGACTCCATGGGGCCTGTCCGGCTGGCTGAGGTTGAAGAGGCCCAGCAGGCAATTGTACGTGCTGCCAAGGAGCTTGAAGCTGATGGAACCATTACATTGGGCGGTAAAGGCAAGGATGATGTACTTGTGTGATCATGATCATAAAATAAAGTTTCCAGGTTGCCTCATCAGGCAGAAGGAGGCCTGTGTTGACTGATAAAAATCAGGACGATGATATATTCCATCCGTGGCATGTTACAGTATTTGATCAGTGTGGAAGCGAAAAATATAAAGAAAACAAGAATGCCTGTGAAGAATCTGACTCTTTTAAAGTGCTTTATGAGCAGGAATCAACAGGAGAATCTGATGAGTTCAGACGAATTTATGGTGCGGATGAGAAAACTGTAACCCCCCTTCTGGATATTGATGATGAGTTCCGTCCTTTCAAGACTGGTATCACCAGATTTGATGAGCGAATGGTTGGCAAAAGTGCCATGATCCCGCTGACCGCCAGGAAGAAAAGTGCTGTCAACAAGCTCCTTGACGAGAGTTTGACGGAGCATGATCATATGAACCTGCGTGATCAAGGGGAAAATGGTATCTTCCATAGTGTTGATGGTACAGATAGAGCCTCTGAAAGAGAGAGCAAGGATACTCTTTCACCAGATCCTGCTACAGAGGTGGATCTGGTTTTTGAAGAGGGGTACAAAAAAGGATTTGAACAAGGTAGATCCGAGGGATATGAAGATGGTCTGGCCAAAGGAACGCAAGAGGGTCTATCCAAAGGAATGGAAGATGGCCTGGCCAAAGGAATGGAAGAGGGATATCGTGCAGGCCATGAGAAAGGAGAGCAAGAGGGTTATGACGCAGGCTTTCAAAAGGGAGAGGAGGATGGAAAGGTCGTAAGTGACGCAAAGTCCCTTGAAATTATAACGTCACTTGAGGATATCTTTCAAAAAATGGATCAAGCCTGGCACAATGCCGTTAAAACGCATGAATCCAAAATTCTCTCTTTGATCTGCAGGATAGCTGAAAAGGTTGTGTTTGCAAAAGTTCAATTAGATGAAGGTATTGTAAAGGATTCTATACTCAATGCCTTGTCAACCATGCCCGAACCGGAAGAGATCATTTTGAATATCTCTGCTGATGATTATGAGTATGTAGAGATGATCAAAGAAGACTTTTTCGAGCGTGTAAAGAGCCTGAAAAGCGTTTCTGTAATATCAAACCCTTCTGTTACAAGAGGAGGATGCAAGATTGAATCCTCAAAAGCCAAGGTCGAGACAGATATCCAGACAAGGCTTGAGCAGGTATTCACAAGTGTCATGGGAGCCAGGCTATCATGAATCATGCTGTTGGAATTCATTTTTCATCAAGTAAAATCGGCGTCTTTCATGTTCCTCCCAAGGTAGTTTACACTTTTGGGGGACGAATCCCTGAAAATCAGGGAGCTTTTTCAGAAATTGTAAACAGGTTAATGAAACATGCCGTAAAATCAAGGAATGAAGCCCTCCTCGCCCCAAGCGGACGGGGTTAAGGTCTTAATACTTCGCCCCAAGGGGGGCTATTAAACCCGAGCTTCGCAATAAAATCCTGTTTTGCAAAGAAAGTCTAATATTAACCGGGACAGGTGTTTATGGATATAAACTGGGATAAATATCTGGATGCTGTGGACAGTTGTGTGACTGTAAAGCCTGAAGGACGAATTACCAAGGTGATCGGCTTGATTGCCGAAGGGGATGGCCTTGGACTTGGCATCGGCAGCCTTTGCAACATTAAAAATGACCATGGCGGTGAAATCCGTGCTGAAGTTATCGGCTTTCGAGAAGACAAGGTGCTTTTAATGCCATATGGGGATATAAGGGGGATCAGTCCTGGAAGCAGAATCATTCCTCTTGCCGATCTTCCGCTTGCGGATGTTGGAGATGGGCTGCTTGGCAGGGTGGTGGATGGAATGGGCAACCCAATTGATGGCAAAGGCTCTTTTAATCCTGTTGCAAAATACTCCCTTTATGGCAAACCAATGAACCCGATGGAGCGTAAATCAATTGACGAGCCGCTTGATGTCGGGATTTCAGCAATTAATGTAATGATTACCCTTGGCAGGGGGCAGCGTGTGGCAATCATGGCAGGTTCCGGCGTGGGAAAGAGCGTGCTTATGGGAATGATGACCAGGCACACCAGTGCTGATGTTACGGTAATCGGGCTTATAGGAGAGCGTGGCAGGGAGGTCAAGGATTTTGTCAACCATACTCTGGGCCCGGAAGGGATGAAAAGTTCTGTTGTTGTGGCAGCAACCTCTGATACTCCTCCTTTGGTCAGGATGAGAGGGGCATACCTTGCAACTACTATTGCCGAATATTTCAGGGATCAGGGCAAGCATGTGCTTTTGATTATTGACTCTATCACCCGTTTTGCAATGTCTTCAAGGGATGTGGGGCTTGCCGCAGGAGAACCTCCAACCTCAAGAGGCTATACGCCGTCATTTTTTGTCCAGATTCCGGTACTGCTCGAACGGGTGGGGTATGTGGAGGGCAGCGGCTCCATTACCGGAATCTATACGGTTCTTGTAGAGGGTGATGATCTTAACGATCCGGTAGGAGATACGGTTCGCTCTATTGTTGATGGACATATTGTCCTTTCAAGAGACATCGCCAATAAGGGCCATTATCCTGCTATTGATGTCCTGGCAAGCGTATCCAGGGTGTTTCGTGATGTCGCAAAACCGGATCACGTCAAACTAAGGCAGCAGGCAATTGATATCATGGCAACTTACAGAGGGGCAGAAGACATGATCTCTATAGGTGCTTATGTTGATGGCTCAAATCCAGGAATTGATCAGGCAAAAAAGCTGATGCCCTCAATTAACAGCTTTTTAAGGCAGGATATGAACCAGAAAATAGATTTGAACACAGGAATTGCTGAACTCATCAAAGTCCTTAAAGCGGAAAACGCCTCTCCTTCAAGAGGCAAAAAATAGCAGAAAGGATAAGGTTTGAAAAAATTTGATTTCAGGCTCCAGCCGGTTCTCAAATACAGAGAACACCTTGAAAATATTGCCAAACAGGAATATTTTCAAGCGTCTATGGATGTCAAGGCCGTGCATGAGATGATTTTGCAGATGGAGCAGACCTTCCGGATCATGGCTGACAAGGCGGAGCAGGAGACGGTTAAGGGGGTCTCGGCGTTGTTGTTTAGACAATATAATGATTATCTGGATTCTCTTGAAAGTGATATTGCCCTGAAACGCAAGGAACATGAGCAGCTTCAGAGAATTCTGGCTGTCAAGCAGCAGGCCCTGACCAAAAAAAGTGTGGAAAGAAAGGTGATTGAACGTCTCAAAGAGAAAAGAAGAGGTGAATATGTTGAAAAATTTCAAGCTGAAGAGCAAAAGAGAGCTGACGACATGTCTTCTCTTAAAAAAGCAAGAGATGTTTCTGAGAATGCTTGATAAGGTTATCATTGGATTGGCGACATTTTTTATATTAAGCTGCTTGGCACAATATGGATTTTATCAATATGATAACTGCTTTTTTTTGAGTGTTGTCTCTCCTGTTTCTGTTTTTGCCGCGGATGACAAGGCTAAAACAGATGACAAGAGTGCCAAAGAGGGTGAAGCAAAAAAAGCAGATGGCAAAGAAGAGGGAAAGGAAAATGCAGAAGGCCAACAGCCATGTCCTGAATGTCCCGAGTGTCCTGATCCCGCAAAGTTTGTCCTGATTGGACTTGAGGAGAGAAAACAAAAACTTGACAAGGAAGATGCGGCTCTTAAACAGGAGAAAAAGGAGCTTGACAAGTTTAAAGAGGAAATTGACGAGAATCTTGCAAAACTTGAAGCTTTGAAAAAACAGATACAGGATGATCTGGCCGCTATCCAGAAGGTAAAATCAGACAAGGAAAAACAGAAAGAGGCTGAATACGAGGTAAAAATACAGAACCTCTCCGTAGTTTATACCAAAATGCCTATAAAAAATGCAGCTGCCATTCTTGATAAAATGGATGTTGACCTGGCGGCAGAAATAGTTGCCCGCATGCCTCCTAAACCCGCCTCAAAAATTCTTGCCGCTGTCCAGATGGAGCAGGCATCAAAGATAAGTGCTAAGCTTACCCAGAAGAAAAAATGATGATGATGCCGATTCTGTCGCTGATGATGATGAAAAAGACGGGCTTTAAAATGGATATGCACCGGCTTTAAATTGGATGTTCGGGTTTTTATAAATTGACAGGCTATCAAACTCCATTTAATGTTAGGCAGTTTTTTTTGCGAAACAGTGAAGAATAATACCTAAATAGAATAACGGAAATTAACAGGAGTTATTTATGACAAAGACAGGCACACTGGAAATACTGAAACTTGCTATAATGCTTGAAAAGAGAGGGTATGTTTTTTATCAGAAAGTGGCTCAGGATGCCAAAGACAGTGCTGTAAAATCCTTTTTTGGATCCATGGCTCAAGAGGAGTTAGGGCACATAAAGGTTCTGGCAGCCCAGTTCAAGGAGTATAACGAGAATGGGATCTTTAAATCAGGACTTTTCAATGAAGACGAAGAGATTAGGTTGACAATGTCGATTCTTGACAGCGGTATAGAGGAAAAAATTGCTGCAGCCAGCTTTGAAGCTGCTGCGATATCGGCCTCTATTGCCATGGAACAAAGATCTATTGATGTCTATTCAAGGCAGGCAGAAGAGGCAGATGACCTTGAAGAGAAAAAACTGTATGCCTGGCTTTCAGCATGGGAAAGAAACCATCTGAACATGCTCATGGAGATTGACAGGGCATTGCTTGATCAGGCGTGGAGTGATAACAGCTTCTGGCCATTTTAATCTGATCATTGCGGGAGATGTTTATTATAATGATACCGTTTTACCCCAAGTCTGTTGAGATTCATCTGGGTCTAAGAGAGCTTCTTCACCCCATGCTTCAAAAATTGCCAGAGGGCATTTCCGAGTTTACCTTTGCAAATCTATATCTTTTTCAAAAAACGCATCAATACAGAATTTCCAGACTTTCCATTAATCCCTCAAGACTTGAAGAGAGCCATTTACAAGATATCTCAGCCATAGAGGATGATCCTTGCGAATATGATGCTGCTAAAGACAATACAGATCTGATTGTCATTACAGGTTGTGACCGGTCAGTCACATCAGGAGATGAAAAGTTTTTTATGCTCCCTTTTGGGATTCCTGAAAAATCAGTGCTGGATCATCTTTTCAGTGAACATGTAACCTTGAAATGTGCATCAGGGTCTCAGGCTGACATGTTTTCTGATATGGGTTACGAAATTGTTGAGGACAGAAATAATTTTGATTATCTGTACCAGAGAGAAAAACTTGCCGACCTGCCTGGAAGACATTATCACAAGAAACGAAATCTGATAAAAGCCTTTGTTAACAATCATAACTATGAGGCTCGACCGCTTCTTGAGGAGTATATGCCTGATGCACTGGAGATCCTTGACAGGTGGTGCAAGAATAGAAAGGATAACGGTAATGATGATGGCGATTACCATGCTGCAAAAGAGGCTCTTCAAAAGAGTGAAGAGCTTCAGTTATGCGGGTGCGTCTATTATGTGGAAGATGAGCCTGTTGCCTATTCCCTTGGAGAGGAACTTGCCTGCGGTACAAGTTTTGTAATCCATTTTGAAAAGGCTGTAAGTGGGTATAAGGGGTTGTGGCAGTTTGTGAATCAGGCTTTTGCCTCTATTATCACAGAGCATTACGAAACCATTAACCGTGAGCAGGATCTCGGGGATGAGGGCCTAAGACACGCAAAGCTCAGTTACCATCCAACAGATTTTGTAAAAAAATATAAAATCAGAAAAAAAGATTGATAAAACTCGATGTTCGGGTGATCAACGATATTTTTTCACCATTATATCATGTATTTCCCGGGCAAATTCAAAATTATCTACCGGTTTTTCAAAATATTTCGTAATTCCGGACTCTTTGGCATTATTGTGATTTATCTTGTCATGGTATCCTGTGCATAAAATAACCGGAAGATCTGCTCTGATCTCCAGAATTTTTTGAATCAGCTCTTTTCCATTCATAACAGGCATGCTCATGTCTGTTATGACAAGCTGGAACAGGTCTGGAGCCTCTCTGAAAGCAGCCAGTGCCTTTACAGGATTTATAAATGCCGTGACCTTGTAGCCAAGATGCTCAAGGAAATCTTTTGACATGTCTGCCAGAGATTTGTCATCATCAACAAAAAGGATATGACCCTCTCCTGTTATCAGGTCTGTCTGTGGCGGTGTACTTATGATTACTTGAGTATCGCTGATGACCGGTAATAAAATATCAAAAGTTGTACCCTGGCCTTGTGTACTTTTTACGGATATGGTTCCATTATGATTTTTGATAATTCCGTGAACAACAGCAAGCCCCATTCCAGTACCCTTTCCAGTCTCTTTTGTCGTAAAATAGGGGTCAAATATCTTTTCCATAATACCAGGATCTATTCCATGGCCGTTATCCCTTATGCTCAACAGGATATGTTTGCCTGGATTAACATTTTGTTTTGATTCAGATAAATCTTCAAGTAATGGCGATGTTG
Source organism: Desulfamplus sp. (assembly GCA_015232935.1). Lineage (GTDB taxonomy): Bacteria > Desulfobacterota > Desulfobacteria > Desulfobacterales > Desulfobacteraceae > Desulfamplus. The sequence goes on along the minus strand of JADFYT010000053.1, from coordinate 4,378 downwards.
CTGAAGATTGTGTTTCAGAATCGTCTTGTTGATAATTTGCGTCTGTTAACCTTGTGGATATTTCAAGCACTCCACCGTTTTGCTCCATTGCGTGTGCGGCATTGCTGCAAAGATTTAACAGAATCTGGTGGATCTGGGTATGATTTGCATTTATTAACGGCATTTCAGGTGCAAGGTTTAGCTGAATTGATATAGATGAGTTAATAGAGGATCTTAGAAGTGCTATGGACTCCTTGATAATGCTATTGATGTTAACAGGTGCTTTTTTCTCGTCTGTCTGACGACTGAAGCTCAGTAGCTGGCGGACAATGTTCCTTGCATTCAAGGAAGATATTTTGATGGCCTCAAGGTTTTTAAGTACAGGGTCAAGTTCATCAATGTCATATGCAGCAAGCTCCGCGTTACCTATTATAACACTTAAAATATTGTTGATATCATGAGCGATGCCTCCGGCAAGGGTACCGATAGCTTCCATCTTGTGAGATTGCCTGAGTTGTTGCTCTAATTTTATCTTTTCCTCAAGAAAAAGCTGTTTTTCAATAATCATTTTGTTGGCACCATCAGCAATTTCCTGTAGCTCTTTGAAATGCAGTTTTTCCGGGTCAATGGTAATCATCCTTGTTGCTGCCCGCTCAAAAAAAGAGGAAAAGGTGGAGATTGCCTTGTGGAGCTTGCCTGAAATATGGTTTGCCCAGTAAAAGATCAAAATAAAAAGGGCTGATAGTATAAAAAAGATTGCCGTGAGTTTTCTGAGCAGGCCAACTTTCAACTCGTCTCGTTTTTTTGCTATGGTTGTTTCAATAGTGTCAAGATAGAGTCCTGCCCCTACAGTCCAGTTCCATGCGGGAAGACGCATGACAAACGAGAGCTTGGGATACGGATGCTCAGAGTCAAGTTTTTCCCACCTGTAATGCACAAAACCACCTTCAGGGTTTTGTGCGGCTTTTTTTTGTTCCTGGATAATTTTAACGCCGTCAGGGTCAGTCAAATTCCATACACTTTTGGTTCCAATAGTAATTTTACCATTGGAGAAAAGAGGCTCACCAGTGTCGGTGCTTCCAAAAAAATAACCTTCTGTACCAAATCTTAAATGGGCAATACGCATTAAAACCTCTTTCTGTGCATCTATATCTGTCTGCCAGTCCCGAGATACAGGATTCTTTCTTGAATCGCCTTGTATCTGTTTTTTCATTTCGATTATGTATGACAGAAGATTTGAAACTTCAGTTTTCAGGAGTGTTTTCTGATTTTCCAGGTAATGTTTGCGAATAGATTCAGATTCAGTTAAAAATGTCGAATATTCAAAAAAAACCCAGATCAATGACCAGAGAACCACTGATGTAAAAGCAACCAGCATCATGTTTTTGAAAAAAATGGTCTGGATACTGACAATCCTGTTTTTCAGTTTTAACATTTTTATATATAACCTTATTTGATAGTCCGGTAATCAATTGCTGTATAGCCCTGTGAGTGAGCTACCCAACGCTAAAGCGTATGGGCTTCCCTCTTCATAGAGGGTTGCCCGATATCTTGAAAGACATCGGGTCTTACGACCTCTCCACAGGCTTGAGATCCCGTCACTCCGACGGTACAACAATTTTCAGGATTCGGGGTGGTCAGAATCTGACCATGATCGTTTACAGACTGTTATATTTAGCAGATATTTTATATCTTTTCAATCATCGCGGTTTTCCTGTTGACAAAAGATATTTGACTTTGAACTTTAATTTGCATACTTTGATTTTCATTATTTTTTTTCTGCCCTCGATTCTATGTCCGTTATTATTAATTTATGACTGTTACAAGGAGAGCACATTATGACCGACATCAAGTCTTCCAGATTAGTAGAAGCCATTAAAGCCATAGAAGATGGTATTTATATTATAGACAATAGCTACACTGTTGAATATATGAACCATGCCATGATAAGCAATTTTGGAGATGGTGTGGGCAAAAAATGCTATGAGGTCATTAATAACGGAAATGGAATCTGTTCCTGGTGCAAGTTTCATGAGGTGTTTGACAATGGAGAAACTCATTATGGTGAGGTATATCTGGATCATGTAAAAAAATATTTCAGCCTCATTGAACTGCCCATCACAAACAGGGACGGTTCGAGATCCAAATTGTCTCTTTATCGTGACATTACACGTGAAAAGGAGCAACTGGCACGACTCAAATCTTCTGAAGAGGGCTATAAAAGGCTGTTTGACCATGCAGGATGCGGTGTCTTCATAAGCAGCAAGCAGGGCAAGTTTTTAGATGTCAATCCGGCATTTCTTAAAATGCTTGGCTATACCAATAAAGATAATTTTCTTGCCATGGACATTGCAACTGAACTCTACCTTACTCCTGATGATAGAAAAAAGTTTATGGAGATTGTGGAAAAACAGGGCAGGGTGGTTGATTATGATGTCGAGTGGAGACGAAGAGATGGCAATCTTGTCCAGGTTCTTCTGACAAGCCATGTACGTTATGATGAAAAAGGTAATGTGCTTGGTTATGAGGGTATTGTTGTGGATCAGTCTCAGCGCAAGATGATGGAAGACAGGATGAAAAAAACCCTCAATTTTCTCGACCAGATAATCGAATGCTCCCCAAATGCGATAATGGCGGCTGATTTAAAGGGAAATATCCTTATATGGAACAAGGGGGCAGAAGAGGTATTCAAGGAGAAGGCAAAAGATGTAATCGGGAAAAAAAATATAATAGAGGTATATCACGGTGATCTTGCAAAGCAGGTGATGAAAAAAATCCGTTCAAGTGATTATGGCGGTGTCGGAAAACTTAAATCCTATCCTATTACCTTTAAAAGTGTTGACGGAAAAGAGACAGAGGGGAATCTTTCTGCCGCACTTTTGTATGATGATGATGGAAACGAGATCGCTTCTGTAGGTAGTTTTGTGGATCTTGGTGAGCGTCTTGCAATGGAGCGCAAATTAAGTGAGACCCGTCAGCAGCTTCTTCAGTCTGAAAAACTTGCAGCAATGGGACGGCTGACCTCCCAGATTGCCCATGAGCTGAACAACCCTCTTTTTGGTATCATGAATACTCTGGAGCTTATGAAAACCGAGATATCACCCCAGAATAAACGGAGAAAACTCCTGGATATGTCGATCTCTGAAACAATGAGGCTTGCTGACATGCTAAAAAAGATGCTCTCTTTTTCAAAGCCTGATCAGGAAAAAAAGATCAATATAAATATCAATACCGTGTTGGACGAGATCATTTTGCTGTATGAAAAAAGGTTCAGGGAGAACAGCGTCAAGTTTGAGTATCAGTTCGCAGATGATATTCCGATGGTCAATGCCTCCAAGGATCAGTTGAGACAGGTTTTTCTGAACATGATCTCCAATGCCATGGATGCCATGCCAGAAGGCGGCAATCTAAAGATCACAACAGAATATAGATTTAATCAGGTACGTATTCTTCTGTCTGACACCGGTACAGGGATAAAAGAAGAGCATATAGAAAAGATTTTTGATTCATTTTTCACTACCAAAACAGACAGTGTCAAGGGGGTTGGGCTTGGACTTTCTGTCTGCTATGGATTTGTAAAGGATCATGGTGGAGATATCAAGGTGGAGAGCAGATCAGGAGAGGGTACAACGTTTACCATCTGCCTGCCTGCCTGTGAATAGAATCCAAGAAACATGCCAGGTAGTCTTGATAACCATAAAAAGTTCACAGCGTCTCCCATGCTCGGCCATATGCTTGACATTAAAGAGTTGAACGCATCTCCTGTGGGTGTTTTTGATTCCGGTGTGGGCGGACTCTCCGTACTTCGCGAGATAAGAAGAGAGCTTCCGGCAGAAGACTTGATATATGTTGCAGACTCGGGATACGCTCCCTATGGAAACAGGCCAGCAAGCTTCATTGAGCGGCGTGCCAACGCAATTGCCGAGTTTCTGCTTGGTGCCAATGTCAAGGCTATTGTGGTTGCCTGCAACACAGTGACAGTAGTTGCCATAAAGATGCTTCGCTCCTGGTGTCCTGTACCCATAGTAGCCATGGAGCCGGCAATCAAACCAGCTGCAACTGCCACAAAATCGGGTGTTATAGGAGTTCTTGCAACAACCAGGACAATCGCGAGCCCGAGTGTGTCCCGTTTATGTGCAATTTATGGTAACAAGATAAAGGTTCTTCTTCAGCCATGCCCGGGTCTTGTAGAGCAGGTGGAACGTGCGGAACTCTCAACCATGCTGACACGTTCCTTGCTGTTTTCATATATCTCTCCACTGCTTGAAAAGGGGGCGGACACTATTGTGCTTGGATGTACCCACTACCCTTTTCTCGGACAGACTATCCAGGATGGCATGAACCTGGAACAACTCTTGAGGCCATTGTCAATATTGGTGCGTATGAGAAGCTCTCTCCT
>JADFYT010000052.1 GCA_015232935.1 Desulfamplus sp. | reverse complement strand
ATTGCAGATTTACTTGAATCTGACGAGATTTATTATACTGTAGAACCCAAACTTGATGGTATTGCCGTAGAACTCACATATGAACATGGCATTCTAACCCTTGCAACAACCAGAGGAGATGGAATAACAGGAGAGGTGATAACCGAAAATGTAAGAACCATTCGCTCTGTACCTCTTAAACTGTCTGTTGGTTGTGATATTATTGTCAGGGGCGAGGTTATAATACACCGCAAAGACTTTGAAAAGCTCAATCAAGCTCGTCTTGAAAAAGGAGAACCCTTGTTTGCAAATCCAAGAAACGCGGCAGCAGGCTCTTTGCGTCAGTTGGACTCAAGAATCACGTCATCAAGGCCGTTGTCAATGTTTGTTTATGGAACAGGCTCGGATTTAAAACCTGCGGGCAGATTGAGAGACATGCCTGAACATTCGTTAAACAATGGAGTTCAGGAAACTGTCAAGTATTCTGAAAACAGTATTCAACAAAACTCCGGAGAGATATCTTCTCACGGTGAACTGCTTAAAATCCTTGGAAATTATGGTTTTCAGGTCAACCCTCTTGTACGTCAGGGACTTGCTGTTGACAAGGCTCTTGAGTATTACAGGGAGCTTGAACAGCAGCGGGACTCTCTTGCCTATGAGATAGACGGCATGGTTATAAAGATTGATGATCTTCGCTTGCAGAAGATTCTTGGTGTAAAGTCAAGAAGTCCAAGATGGGCAATTGCATACAAGTTTCAGGCAATGGAGGCGACAACTGTTATCAGGGATATCATGGTGCAGGTAGGCAGAACCGGCACGTTGACACCGGTTGCCCTGCTTGAGCCTGTCAATGTCGGCGGCGTAACTGTCTCCAGAGCCACGCTGCACAATGAAGACGAGATTATAAGAAAGGATATAAGGGTAGGGGATAGTGTAGTTGTTGTCCGGGCGGGAGATGTGATACCCAAGGTTGTCAAGGTTGTTGAATCAATGCGTACCGGGTCTGAAAGGCAGTTTTTGATGCCTGATGCCTGTCCTGTATGCAGCAGTCCCGTGAAGCGGGTTGAGGATGAGGCCGCAGTTAAATGCATAAACGGATCATGCAGTGCTCAGTTAAAAGAGCGTATAAAGCATTTTGTCTCAAAACCCGCCTTTGACGTGGATGGACTTGGCAAAAAACTGGTGGATCAACTGGTTGAAAAGAAGATGATCAGTTCGTTTGCAGACCTGTTTGCCCTTGAAATGGACAAGCTCTGTTCAATGGACAGGATGGGCAATAAATCGGCTGCAAATATCCTGAATGCCCTGACAAGATCACGCAACATATCTCTTAAGCGGTTTATATATGCATTAGGCATTGACCATACCGGAGAGAGTGCAGCCTCTCTTCTGTCTGAAAGATTTGGAGATCTTGATGCCCTGATCCGTGCCACAAAAGAGGATATGGAAAAGATAGACGGGATAGGACCAAAGGCTTCCTGTGCGGTTTATGATTTTTTCCATAATTCCGATAACCTGTCTCTTGTAAAAAGTCTGATTGATAATGGGGTTTCGGTTATTGGCAAAAAAGAGGGAATGCGGGTCAAGACTGATCAGGTTTCAATAGCTCAATTGGATACCAATTCTGTACAACCGGAGCAGTTGTCGGATTCTTTGCAACCGGAGCGGGGATCTGTCAGAGGGAAAACATTTGTTTTAACCGGAACGCTCAAGAGCCTTAGTCGCTCAGAGGCTAAAGAGCTGCTTCAAGACGCAGGAGCCAAAGTGACCGGAAGTGTCAGTACAAAGACAGATTATCTTGTAGCTGGTGATTCTGCCGGCAGCAAACTTGAAAAAGCACAGGAACTTGGAGTGACCATTATTGATGAAGAGAAGTTCAAGTCAATGTTTGACTCTTTTGAACAATGAGTACAGAGTAACATTAAACTTTAAAAGAACAATAGCCCTCCTGCAGAACTCGCTTTTCATCCAGTAAAATCAAGGAATAGAATCCAGTTTTGCAGGAAGTTTAATACTTTATCCCCGATTAATCGGGGGGAAGCTCGCCAAATCTGACTGTGTCCATTGAAAATAACCCAAATTTTTTTCTTGCTGTTTGTGGCTTTAAATTAGTGCACAAATCCTCGTAAAAGAGGATTCAATTCCTTTAGACCCTTCCGTTGCCAGAAACGCCCTCGCAATTCAGATTGATTTCCCCTCAGACGGAGCATCTCCACCACTCTTGCCGGGGACGGGTTGATGGCTTTGCCGGGCCAACGCAAAAAGGACTTAAGAAACAATCTTAAGCCCTTGACTTCATGTATTAAAATAATTGGCGTCCCCAAGGGGATTCGAACCCCTGTCGCCGGCGTGAAAGGCCGGTGTCCTGGACCGGGCTAGACGATGGGGACGCATAATTATTTTTGGTGGGTCGTACTGGACTCGAACCAGTGACTCTCTGCTTAAAAGGCAGATACTCTACCGTCTGAGTTAACGACCCTCAAAAAAACAAGGCGAATCTACACAATTAACAGATGAGTGTCAACTCTTTTTTTATACTTCTTCTCTTTTATATTTGACATAGCTGTTTATGAATCCATAAATAATTTAAATTATAACCGTTTTTTTAATCTTTACTTGAAACATTACGGTCTTTAATATAAAGGATATTCATTAACTACACAGGCATGCCCCCACCTCGAATAAGTAAATCATAATACTTTTTGACATCTTTGATTTGAAAGCTGATACTGTTTTTTAGCCGCGTCACATTTTTTTTAGGCCTTCTTTTAAAAAGCGTCAACCTCTTTTGTGATGGCATGAAAACTGCTCTCTTTTTCGATGGAATAAGATGAAAACGTGAGAAATACTCGTACCTGAAATTTTATTTTGTGTTGAGATAGGTTTTTAGATGAATATTGAAAAAAAACTTATGGAACTGACAGAGCATTTTATGGATGTGGTATGGTCAGAAACCGGTTTTCCCGTGCTGATATACGATCAGAAAGGATATATTGTAAGGGCAACCGACAAATCCCGTATCGGAAATCTCCATACTGGTGCTGAAAAGATCATGCTTTATCAAAAGAATGAATATGCGGTTACAGCCGAAGAGGCTGCTGTGAATCCTTTGGTAAAAGAGGGATTTAGCTGCCCTATAATCGTTAACGGTGAGCGTTTTGCCGCATTTGGCATTACCGGACAGCTCAATGTTGTAACACCACTTGCCAGAGTCGCGGTCAGAATGTTTGATTCATGGGTAAACAATCTTCAGAATCAGGAACAACTCAAAGCATCAGAAAAAAAATATCGCAGTATTTTTAACAACTCGATACAGGGAATTTTTCAGGTTAACCTTGCGGGCAGATTTCTTACAGTTAACGCCGCTATGGCAGAGATATGTGGCTACTCTTCTCCTGACACAATGTTGCAGGAGATCACGGATGTCAGCAGCCAGCTTTACAAAAATCCCAAAGACAGAAAAAAATTTGTGGATGTATTGCTGGAAAGCGGAAAGATCAAGGGATTTGAGACTCAGTACAAACATAAAGAGGGCAAAATTATTGATGTTAGTATAAATGCACATGTCGTGATTGACCATGAGGCGGATGATCTCTACTTTGAGGGCATTGTTGAAGATATAACTGAAAAAAAACGTGCGGAAGAGCTTAGAATAGCAAAAGATGCGGCAGAAGCGGCCAGCAAAGCCAAAAGCAATTTTCTTGCACATATGAGCCATGAGATACGAAGCCCCATGAACGGAATTATAGGAATGATAGGGCTTCTAAGAGGTACCGAGCTTGATCGCGAACAGAGAGAATATGCAAACATAGTCAGTACCAGTGCAGAGCTTTTGCTTGATATAATAAACGATATTCTGGATTACTCCAAAATAGAGGCGGGAAAGCTTGAGATGGAGAATATCGAATTTGATTTAAGGGTGGTACTGGATGAATTAAACGACCTGCTTGCGATTAAGGCACAGGAGAACGGTCTGGAGTATCTGTGCATAATTGACAGTGATGTTTATCCATTTTTATCAGGCGATCCTGGAAGACTGCGCCAGATAATGATCAACCTCATGGGCAATGCTGTCAAGTTTACAAAACAGGGAGAGGTATCCATACGGGTTAGCGTTCAAAGTGAGACCGGTTCAGATACGAAGCTCCATTTTTCTGTGTCTGATACAGGCATAGGGATTCCTGATGATAGGCTGGGATCTCTTTTTGAATCATTTTATCAGGTGGACAGTTCAACAACCAGAAAATACGGAGGAACAGGCCTTGGCCTGTCAATATCAAAACAGCTTGTCCAGGTGATGGGTGGAGATATTGGCGTAAAGAGCAAGATTGGTGAAGGTTCAGAGTTCTGGTTTACGGCATCTTTTAAAAAACAGGCCAATATCCTGAGCAGCCGGAATACACCATGGAAAAGACACGCGGTTGACTGCTGTATTTCAGGAGAACAGACAGCCTTTAACCGCTCGGCAAACATCAAAAATCTTAATATTCTTATCGCAGATGACAACGAAAAATGCTGCCTGATGTTGCAAGAGCAGTTAAAAACCTGGGGATATACTTCTGACAAAGCTTACAATGGCGAATCGGCACTCAAAAAGATAAGCGATGCTCTCAGAGCGGACAACCCTTTTAATATTGTTATTATTGATGCGGTGCTGCCTGATATGAATGGTTATATTCTTGGGCAAAAAATAATGGAAAACCCATGTTTACAGGATATCAAAATTATAATAATGACATCTATGGCAGAACGTGGATACAGACGAAATAATGAGATAAGCACTACTGTTGTCAGCCTGACCAAGCCGGTAAAACCATCTCAACTCTATAACGCCGTTATAGAGTTAACAGATATTAATGAATATGATGATTCCTCATCTGATTCTGAAAGAATCAATACATCCCTTATGAATGAGAATCAAAAACACGATGCACGCATTCTGATTGCTGAAGATAATATTATCAATCAAAAGGTGGCATTGAGTATTCTTAAAAAACTTGGATATCGTGCTGATGTGGTTTGCAATGGGCAGGAGGCACTAAAGGTACTAAAGAGCGTACCCTATGACATTGTCCTTATGGACTGCCAGATGCCGGAAATGGACGGATATGAAGCAACTCGTTTAATCAGGAATCCTGACACCGGAGTCCTTGACCAAAACATTGTTATTATAGCAATGACTGCCAATGCCATGAAGGGAGACAGGGAAAAATGTCTTGAAGTAGGCATGAACAGCTATCTTGCCAAACCCATCCGCCCCGAACCTCTTGGTAAAGCTCTTGAACAGTGGCTTAAAAAATAGATTGTGATCTACAGATTTGAAGATGGGTATCTTTTGCTGCAATTGATGTCTGATTGAAATTCCTGAGCGATAAAAAACATTATACCCCTTTGCCTCAGGAGCACAGGGGTATAATTTCATTGGCAGAGGAATATAATATTTCTAACTCACGTTAATAAGGTTTCTTAACTTTCCCGAGCATTTGAAAGTAACCACTCTTCTTGCCGGAAGATTCATCTCCTCATTGGTGGCAGGATTTCTTCCTTTCCGCGACTTTTTTTCATTTACACAGAATTTTCCAAATCCGCTTATCATTACATCTTCACCATTTGCAAGACTGTCTTTGATAATTTTAAGAAAATCTTCCATTATGTTGTACGCAGTGGTTCTTGAAAGATTCAGATTGAGCTGGATTTTTTCTGTGATGTCGGTTTTGGTCAATGCCATTAATGTGCCTCCTGCAGCAGTGTATTGTATTTGATAAAAAACGATAACAGCCACAGGAAAAAGGGTTAGACGAAACTTGAACCATTTTGCCTTAAGTGGCTGTTTTTTAATTGCATAACATTAAAAATTTTTGGAGCTAAAATACTTTACATGCTCAGGGTTTGTCAACTTTTTATAATTATTGTTTAAATTATAGTCAGTCTGCCCTTATAAGACCGTAACCGTGCTCGCCGTGAAGTGACCTGTCAAGCCCCTCTACCTCTTTTTCCTCATCAATTCTGAATCCCAGAGTCTTTTCAACCAGAATGCATATAATGAATGTTCCTACCGAAGCTAAAAGAATGGTTGCTCCCATTCCAACAAGCTGAACCGTCAACTGGTTCCATGCTGTCCAGGTGCCTGTTGATGAAGCTGCCGCCGCATCCCTCATCCAGCTGTCACGGATAAAGAAAGAGAGCAGAATGACTCCAAGGCCGCTGCCAACGCCGTGAATCCCAAAGCAATCCAGGCTGTCATCATACTTGAACCTGATTTTTACCTGCAAGGCAAAATAGCAGGCCATGGATGATAAAGCACCAAGGACAATTGCACCAATCGGCTGTACGACTCCGGCCGCGGGTGTTATTACAACCAGTCCCGCAAGGATACCGGAGACAAAGCCAAGAGATGTGGCCTTGCGAAACATAAATGCTTCAATGGCAAGCCAGGTCAAGGCTCCGCTCGCTGCTGAAATCTGGGTCATTGTAAGTGCCCGTGCTGTTTCAAGGCCACTTTGCAGGGTGGAACCCGCATTGAATCCAAACCATCCGACCCAGAGAAGGCCGGCACCCATTATTGTCATTACAAGGTTGTTTGGATTGATCACAGTGTTTGGATAGCCTTTACGGGCTCCCAGATAGAGTGCCACAACAAGTGCGCTTGTTCCTGCTGAAACGTGGATAACCATTCCCCCTGCCAAATCTATTGCTCCGGCAGCACCGATATTGTACAGCCAGCCGTCCGATGCCCAGATCCAGTGGCATAAGGGGCAGTATATAAATATAAACCAGAGTGCGATAAACATGGAGTATCCTTTAAAATAGACTCTCTCAGCAAGGGCTCCGCTTATCAGAGCGGGAGTGATGATGGCAAATTTGCCCTGAAACATGGCAATGACATATTCAGGTATTCCATCGGTAACCATATCATCAATTCCCCTTAGAAAAAAATAGTCGCTGTTCCAGCCTACAATTCCCCCCAAGATATTCTTGCCAAAGGTCAGTGAATACCCGCATATTACCCACAATACTCCAACAATTGCCAAAGAGACATAGGTGTGCATCATGGTTGATATGACATTTTTGGTTCTTACAAGTCCGCCGTAAAACATGGCAAGTCCGGGTACCATCAAAAGAACAAGAGCGGTTGACATCAGCATCCAGGAGGTGCTGCCCGTATCTATTGGCTGAGGTTCTCCTGCAAATACACTGCGTGAACCGATAAATAGAATAAATACCAAAAATCCTGCTGTTTTTATTGCCCTTTGCATTAAAAATCCTCCTTCTGCTCGTCTGTGATTACCGTTAAAAATGATTTATGATTTTCATGATTCCGGATGAACAAATCAGACTATCAAGGTTTTTTGGCCATCCCGGTTTATGTGACTGAAAACAGTAAAAAATTATCACAGCCCTGCATTAATCGTGCTTGATAGAAAATAAAACTCAATGCGTTGTAATTAAAGGATTTTTGAAGATATGTGAGATACTGCAAGTTTTAGCGGATTACATTATTGAAATAAAAGTGGTTTGCTGGATTGCTACACTTTTGTAGCAATCACTGTTTTGTGCCGCAAAAACAGCTATTTTAATTTGTCTTTACAGGGATTTGCCTTTATTCAAAACAATTCAGGAAAAATCAATACATAATTGTGCTCGTTGTCTCAGTGATAATTCAAAATTGTAGAATAAGTGATTACGGACAAAAAAAATATCTGTTTTTTTATCAGACAGCCTTTAGCAACGCTACGGATTCAATATGAAATGTGTGCGGAAACATGTCAACAGGCTGCACTTCAACTGCTGTGTACTTAGAGTGAAGAAGAGCAAGATCTCTTGCAAGGGTGGCAGGATTGCAGGAGACATAGACTATTTTTTCAGGGGCAATGGCAATGATCTGATCAACAACATCCTTGTGCATACCAGCTCTTGGCGGGTCTATAATCATTACATCGCATCTTTTGCCGGTTCCTGACAAAACAGAAGGCAACAGCTCCCTTATATCTCCCACATGAAAATGACAATTTTGAACATTGTTTATGAAAGCGTTTCTTCTTGCATCCTCTACAGCACTTTCAACAATCTCTATTCCTGTAACCTGGCCCGCATCCTTTGAAAGCCATATAGGTATGGTTCCGGTACCGGAATACAGATCAATCACATGCTCTTTGCCTGTGAGCTGTGCGTAGTCAGAAACCAATGAGTACAGGGTCTGTGCACCAGCAGTATTGGTCTGAAAAAATGAGTTGGATGAAATTTCAAAGGTAAAATCTCCAAGTTTTTCTCTGATGCATCGCTCTCCGGCAAGGATCTTTTCATATTCTCCTGTTGCAATAGATGCTTTTCTTGCGGTCACATTGTTGACAACAGACGCAATCTCGGGATACCTGGCCATCAGTTGAGAAGCTAACGGCATCAGAATAGCGTCATTTTCCTCTTTGGTAATAATATTGACCATCCAGGTACCAAAAGCAGCAGAGCTTCTAAGCATTACAAAGCGCCAGAAACCCTCATGGCTTTTCAATCCGTAAGCAGGTACTCCAGAATCCTTGATATATTGCCGTATGTGGCCCAGAATCTGATTTCCTGTATCCGGCTGAATCAGACACTTTTCAATATCTATAATCCTGTCAAAAGTGCCAGGTACATGCAGACCCAGACCAAAATCCTTTCTGATCCCGGGATTCTGAAGATCTTCAGGGGTGAGCCACCTTCTGTCACTGCATGAAAACTCCATCTTGTTCCTGAATCCAAAAGTTTTTTCAGACCGGATAACATCCTTTACCTCGATTCCCTTTAGCAGCCCTATATGCTCAAGCGAGTCAATTACATGCTGCTTTTTGTATTTAAGTTGCTCTTCATATGGAAGAGCCTGCCAGCGACATCCCCCGCAGTGGTCTGCATAAGTACAGGGTGCCTTCTCGCGGACAGGTGAAGGCTCAATGATCTCTATTAATGTTGCTTGTGCATATTTTTTTTTCTTTCTGGTTATTCTTGCAACAACCCTGTCCCCTGGAAGGGTTCTGTCAACAAAAACAGGGAAACCGTCTGGTTTTGCAATTCCCATCCCTCCAAAAGCAAGGTCAAGTATTTTAAGTTCTGTGGTTTTTCTCTTTTGTAAATTCATATGTTTATCCATTCATCTATAGATGTTATAATTCATTAAAATAAAATCTTGAAATCCTATATTATGTGTGCCATAAAAACAAGCATGAACAGACAAATCAAAGAGATAGAATTTACATGTGACAACAGGATGCTTTATGGCATGCTGCATCTTCCGTCCTGCCCCGATCCTCCACTTGTAATAGGATCACACGGGCTTGAGGGTTCGATGGAGTCATCCAAGCAGAAGTTACTGTCTGAAATGCTTCCGGAAAACGGCTTTGCGTTTTTGAGGTTTGATCACAGAGGGTGCGGCAGGAGCGAAGGAGATTTTGTCACAGACACGTCTCTTTCAAAGAGAGTACAGGACATGCTTCATGCTGTTGAATATGTTCTTCAACTGAATCTGACATCGCTCAAGATATTTCTGTTTGGAAGCAGCCTTGGTGGTTCTACATGTATCTCTGCATGGTCAAGGCTTGCTGACAAAGGACTCAATCCATGGGGTGCCACTCTTTGTGCTGCTCCGGTTAACAGCCTCACGATTGGGCAGATCCCGTTGAATGGAAACGAACGGCGTCCTGCTTTGCCATTAAGTTTTTTTGAGGATAATCTTCTTTTTGACCTTACCGAAAAAGTATCTGACCTTCACAATCTGCTTATATTTCATGGAGACAATGACAAGACAGTACCCGTAGAAAATGCCTATAACCTCTATAGCAATGCATCAGATCCCAAGAAGTTGGTCATTTTAAAGGGAGGGGATCACCAGATGTCAAATAAAGATCATCAGAAAACTTTTGAGACAGAGGTCATTGCATGGCTTAAAAAAACTTTTGACTGAACATTTATAGTCTCTTCAATCGCAGATTCTAATTTATTCAGGATATTTTCAAAACTTCTCTGCGTAGCATATCCATTGCCTTGACTGCAAAAAACTTTTTGTTCATGATTCTGTCTCCAAAAGAGAAGTTAAACCTGTATGCTTTAGAAAATCCATCCCCTGCAATTCCAATACAGACGGTTCCAACAGGTTTTTCATCAGTTCCTCCTCCGGGGCCTGCAATGCCGGAAGTCGCCAATCCATAGTCTGCTCCAGCAACCCTTCTTGCCCCCTGAGCCATCTCCATGGCTGTCTGTTCATGCACTGCCCCATGTGCCGTCAGAGTATCTGGACTGACTCCAAGGATGTTGACCTTGGCATCATTGGAATAGGTGACCGCACAAAAAAGAAAGTAGTCTGAACTGCCTTCTACATCAGTGATCATATTACCAATAAGCCCTCCAGTACAGCTTTCTGCCACAGCTAATGTCTTTTTTCTTGCAGCAAGAGCCCTTCCCAGCTCCTGCTCCATACTCAGGCCAGTGCTGGAGAAAATATAGCCGTCAAGTCGCGAAGAGATCCATTGAGATGCCTGCTCCATCTGTTTTTGGGATTGGCTGACATCCCGGGATATGGTGCTGAATTTGACCTCGATCAGGGGAATGGTTGATCTGAATCCGAGCTTCAGTTGAGGGAAATGCTCATTAAAGCCCTTAAGCCGGCTGCCAACCCTTGATTCAGGAAGCCCGAAAACCTTGAACCTGTTAACAAGACAGGTTGAGTTGACAGCAGTATTTGCGGCAAACAGCTCTCTTATTTGTGGCAGCACGCTTTTTTCATACATCGGCTTCATCTCTCTTGGCACACCTGGCATAAAAAATATAGCGGCTCTGTTACAGCTTATGTGGAACCCGGGTGCTGTGCCAAAGGAATTTTCCATTACACCTGCTTTTGAGGGAAGCATCGCCTGTTTCTTGTTATCATCTGACATCTTGATGCCCCTTTTGCTGAAATAGGATTTCATGGATGTCAATGCTTTCTGGTTCAATACAATGGTATCTCCAGAGGCAAGAGCTGCGGCCTCAGCACTCAGATCGTCTGATGTAGGGCCAAGTCCTCCTGTCACCAATGCAATGTCAGCCCTTGCGGACATCTCCTGAATTATCCCTGCGATATCTTCAAGACAATCTCCAGTACAGGTTATACGGGTAACATCAATGCCGGATTCTCTTAGTTTGCGGGCAAGCCAGCTCGCGTTTGTATCATCAATATCTCCCCATAGAACTTCGTCACCTGTGGAGAAAATTTCAGCCTTAATATTGTTATTCATCACCATTTTGATTCCCATGCATTGTATTACATTAGTATTGCTTGCATTACTGTTGACTACTAAAATGCATTCTGAAAAGCCTGCATCTCACACCATTGCAGTCTGTATCCCCAACCATTGCAGTCTGTATCCCCAACCATTGCAGTCTGTATCCCCAACCATTGCAGTCTGTATCCCCAACCATTGCAGTCTGTATCCCCAACCATTGCAGT
>JADFYT010000051.1 GCA_015232935.1 Desulfamplus sp. | reverse complement strand
CACCGCCGTTCAATATAAGTAAAATTTATATAAACATATTTTTTATTGTATCTGCTTTCTTTTATGGCGTGACAATATAGATATATACAATAGTATATTAATGTAGTTATTTACTATCCAGAAAGGAGATATTAAGATGAAACCCGGTATTTATGTATTGATAATCACTTTATTCATATTGTGTTGCAGTCATGCCAATGCCCAGGAGATGAGCATTCAGGAAGAGCTGCTTCAAAGACAAGAGGATGCAGCCAGAGAACTTCAGGAGAATCAGAGGGGGAGAAGCGATGAGCTAAAACAGATTCAATCGGAAAGAGCAGAAGAGTTGCGTGAGTATCAGGAAAACGCTATTGAAAATATGAATCAGGTTCGGAAAAACCGTAGAATGGAGAGGCAGGATGATAGCGTCTTTGACCACAGGCCAGTTTTTAAACAAAAATCAAAAGATTATTGACAAAGTTATCTTAAATGATAACATATACGCATGAATAAAGAGTGGCACATATCGTTTTATAACGACAACGTAGAGGCTGATACCCTTTCTTTCCCGGAAAGCATTCTGGCTAACTTTTTACATATAGCTGAAATGATGGAAGAGTGCGGCCCTGCATTGGGTTATCCCTATACAAAGCCTTTTGGAGATGGGCTCTTTGAAATAAGAGCCCGTGGGAAAGAAGGCATTGGCAGATCATTCTTTTGTGCTGTTAACGGAAAAGAGGTGATAATTTTGCATTCATTTATTAAAAAATCCCAAAAGACTCCAAAAAGAGATATCACTCTTGCCCGCAAGAGATTAAAAGAGGTGAAATCATGAGACCATCGCTAAAAGAATTCAAAAAAAAAGCCCTGGCTAATCCTGAAGTAAAAAAAGAGTACAATGCCCTTTTCCCGGCTTATGAACTCAGGAAACAATTAATTAAAATCAGAAAAGAGGCGGGTTTTACCCAGGAAGAACTTGCTGAAATTTTACACACTCAAAAAAGCAATATCTCAAGACTTGAGAATGTAAATTCCAGGATTTCTCCCAAACTGTCAACAATAGAGGAATATGCCAAAGCAGTGGGCTATAAACTTGAGATCAACTTTGTGCCTCAAGTCCAGTGAATAAATTATAAAAGTCTTAAGCACCTGCGGCAATACGATCGTTGAAGTTATCTATCTTTTCGACTATGGCACTGGCAGGCAGTGGGCTCCGACTATTCTAATATATGAATTTGGCCTTGTGTTGACTCTGTGCCATGTTTCTTTATGCACCTCCCTGCATTGAAAGAATGCTCTCAAGTGACAAGGCTTCCGACATAATTCCCATAGAGACCTCTGGCACTTTTCCGGTTGTTGTTTTCATAACAGACTTGAACAGATCAGCGTTTTTTCTGCCACATCGCTGATCTGTAATGAACCAGCTGGCGCGTTCCATTATGACTGCTGTCCAGCCTCCAGACTCTGAAGGGTCGGTGTGCTTTCCCACTATAGCGTATAGCTTTTTGAGGTTTCATGACCTCTATAAACCATAAAATCAGAAATATGGAAAGAGAACCATGGAATTATTTGAGCCCAGTGCCGAATCCAATAAGAGGCATAATTATTATCATTCCAAAGAGATGGTTTGATTATGCCAAAGCACATATGGTATAAATATTTTAAATATATGTTCGTAACATATGAGTTATTTTTGCTATGAATGATGAATAAATTTAATCAGTTTTTAACAAGAAACAAATGACAAATCTTAAATCTAAAATATACTCGGGTGAGATAGTCGCTGGGGCCTTGCTGCTGGAAGAGAGCAGAAAAGTAGCTCGACTGCTTATTGATGATGTAAATACCCAGGAATGGTATCAGGCTGTTGTCATCGATAATATTCTGCAGAAAAGAAGTCCTGAAGCTGCAAAAAGACAGGCTCGTCTGATCAGATCAAGATTATTATTAATGACCGGGGATCTCTGGAAGATGGTTGTGGAAGGAACATCGGAAACAACATCCCAGGCGCTGCTTGCGGCATCCATTAAATACAGCCGTCTTGTGGGAGATTTCATGGATACCGTTCTCCGTCAGCACTGGCTCACCTTCATCAAACAGATCACTGCAACTGACTGGAAAGATTACCTTGAACAGTGTTCTCAAATTGATCCCCAGGTGGAGGAATGGAAAGAGTCAACTCGATCCAAACTCAAACAGATTGTTTTCAGAATGCTTGCTGAAGCCAACTACATTGACAGCACCAAAACCTGCAAATTGATTCCAGTCTCCATAGTGCCTGAAGTAAGAGGATATCTTGTTAAACACAATGAAACCTATGTGTTGAGATGTATGGAAATCTCATAATCTGGTAAGGGAGTGAAATGGCCCGGTTTAAAAAACGTTTGAATAAAATATTAGACCGTCTGACATCCGATGAATTGCTGTCCAATTCAGGACTTGGCAATGAAATCGGATTTTATATTTTTGATTACCCGGCAGAATGTGAGCTGGAAATGAGAGAGCACATCCGGTTTCTTCTTGATCAACTCCCCAAAAGAAAATCCGATATCCGTTGCAGTCATATCAATCTGTTTGAGTTGATCCTTCAATACCTGAAAGAGAGGAAACTGCTGGATCGGGTATTGGATATCCAGAAGAAAAAAGGAGATGATGCGGTATTGAAAGTGCTCAAAGGCCCCCTGGATGCAAAAAAAATAGCAAAAGAATTTGTTGATCTGGCTAAACCGGAAGAGCAGGATCTTGTCCTTATGTCCGGCGTTGGAAGTGCTTACCCCATGCTGAGAAGTCATAACTTGCTCAATAATCTCCATCATTTAATGGGGGACACCCCTCTGGTCATGTTTTATCCCGGGGTATTTACCGGACAGGGTCTCAGTCTTTTCGGAAAACTGAAAGAATCAAACTACTACAGGGCATTTCAACTGGTTCCACAATGATAGTCTTGTTGATGATTTTCTAAACAAAAACTTCATACGGATTGATGCGGTATCATTACTCTTAAGGAAACGTGACTATGCAGATTCAGAGTATTTTCAAGAAGAACATCTCACGCCCCATAAACGGGGTTGTTAAAGCTGATCAGTTAGATGAATCCGTTGTATGGCAGGAACTGGATGAGTATGTCTTGACCCGGGAGCTGGACAACCACTTCAGAGCATTCATGGCAGCTTATCTTGCTGCAATAGATCATCCAAACGATCCTGTCATAGCCAGTCGAATGGCAGTCTGGATCTCCGGTTTTTTCGGATCGGGGAAATCCCATTTCCTGAAAATTCTGTCTTACCTGCTCGGTAACAAAGCTGCCCGTTGTCCTGATACCGGAAATGAAAAAAGAGCAGTGGAGTTCTTTACGGAAAAAATCCAGGATCCCATGCTGCTGGCAGATATCAAGCGGACAGAAAGTTTCTCCGCAGATGTCATTTTGTTCAATATCGACAGTAGAGCCGATGCGTCAGATGACAGAGCAGCCATTCTCTCGGTTTTCTGGAGGCTCTTCAATGAAAACCTTGGATTTTGTTCAGACTCTCTTCCCCTTGCCGAAATCGAAAGGTACCTCACGAAAAAAGGACAATATGAAGCGTTTAAATCGACGTTCAATGAGATTTACGGGTCAGCATGGGAAGAAGAGAGGGATGCCTATACCCTGCTCCAGGATGAAATCGTAGAAGCACTCTCCATTGTCCTTGATAAAAAACCGGATGCAACAAGGGAGTGGTTTGAGAAAAATGAAGAGAGCTTTACCCAGACCGTTGAAAACTTTGCAAAGCAGGTAAAAGAGTATCTGGACACCCAGCCCCGGAACCATCGAGTGATCTTTCTGGTGGATGAGATCGGTCAGTTTATCGGGGGCGATACCCACCTGATGCTGAACCTCCAGACCATTGTGGAAGATCTGGGGAGGCTTTGCGGAGGTCGGGCATGGGTTATGGTGACATCCCAGGAAGATATCGATTCAATTCTTGGAGATATCAAATCCTCCAAGGCTAATGATTTTTCCAAAATCCAGGGACGATTCAACACCAGACTTTCCCTCTCCAGCACCAATACAGATGAAGTAATCCAGGCCCGTCTTCTGGAAAAACATGACAGTGCTGCATCAGAATTGGAGAGCCTCTTTGCAGAAAAAGGGGATATCCTTAAAAGTCAGCTCAGCTTCACCCATGACACCACCACACTTAACAATTTTTCCACAAAACAGGACTTTGTAAACAATTATCCCTTTATTCCCTATCACTTTCAGCTGGTTCAAAAAATATTTGAATCCATCCGGAAAGCTGGAGCCACAGGACTTCATCTGAGTAAGGGTGAACGTTCCATGCTGGATGCGTTCCAATCGGCAGCAATAAGTGTTTCCCCCAAAAAGATCACATCATTAGTACCGCTGTATGAATTTTTTCCCTGCATCGAGAGTTTCCTGGATACCTCAGTGAAAAGAAGCATTGAGCAGGCCAAAACCAACAAAGGGTTGCAACCGCCATTCGATATTCAGATTCTTCAGACCCTTTTTCTTATCCGGTATGTGGATATCATCAAACCCAATGTGGATAATCTTGTGACTCTCTCTATCGATCAAGTGGATGCGGATAGAATCACCCTCAAGCAGAATATCGATGAAACATTGCTGCGTCTTGAAAAAGAGAATCTCATCAGCAGAAATGGGAATCTCTACTTTTTCCTGACCAATGAAGAGCGGGAAGTCTCAAGGGAAATCAAGAGCATCCAAATCTCTTCCCATGCTGAAACCGATCTTCTGGCAAACATCATCTTTGAAGACATCTTAAAGGGGAAAACCAAGCACAAATACCTTCCCTTTAAAAGAGACTATGCATTCAATCGAATCTGCGATGAAAAGCCCTGGGGGAAAAAAATGGAGTATGATCTCACACTCGAGATCATCAGCCCCATGCATGATGAATACTCGGTTTTCAATTCCGGTAAATGTTCCATGCACAGTGCAGATACCGATGGAACGGTTCTAATCAAACTGGATAACGATCAAGCTCTTTTCTCCGATATCCGCACGTACATTCAGACGGACAAATACATCAAAGATAAAAGCGATGCTGCGGCATCCACCAGCTTGAAGCAGATATTAAGGGATCGGGCAGATGAAAACAGGGACAGAAAAGAGAGACTAACCTTTAAAGTGGACGACTTGATCAAGGATGCTGAGTTTTACACTTTGGGAAAACCCTATCCATCCCAAACTTCTGGTGCGTCAACCAAAGTCATTGATGGGGTGTTTGATCATCTGATCCAAAATATTTTCAACAAGTACGACTATCTTTCCACGGTACATGACGACCCGATAAAAGAGATCAGGCAGATTCTGCTTTCAGACCACATTGCCCAGGAAGAGTTGATTGGATTTGCCCAAAAGGATTATCAGGACGTCAAGGAGCTAAAAACATATATTGAGCTAAAAACGGCAACCAATAAAGCTATTGTCCTGGATGAACTGGTTAAACACTTTGCCAGACGCCCCTATGGATGGCCCGAGTTTCAGGTGGTGGTGCTTATTGCAAAGATATTCATGGCCGGAAGCATCAATCTGTTGCAGGATAAAAACAAAATTAGTCCTAAGGATGCGATCCCGCTTTTGACAAAAACACCCCAGTGGAAGAATGTTCAAATTATAGAGAAACCCATTCTCTCATCCGCAGATATAAAAAAGGCACAGATCCTTGGAAAAGAGCTGTTTGGAAATCTTGCCCCGGATGGTCAGGATAAAATCAGTGAGTATATCAAAACCGGATTGACAGCGTGGAGACTCCCACTTACTACTTACAAAACCCTTGCAGATACGGGAAATTATCCGGGTAAAAAAAAGATTGATGACTGTTTGAAATCACTCAACACCATCCTTGATATCCATGACTCCTTTGAGGTGATTAAATCCTTTATCAAGAGCAAGGATGGCCTGTGGGATGCCCAGGAAGATTTTCAGAATCTACAGGATTTCTATACCCACCAGAAAGAAACCTGGGAAAGGCTTCTGGAGGCCCTTACCCGCTTCAAACCCAACCGATCCGCCATAGAAAAAGACCTTGACGCTAAAAAGGCATTTAAGGAGCTGTGCAGCATTGCAGCCTCACCAAGTCCATATCAAATGCTCAAGAATGTCAGTTCGCTGATTTCCATTGTGGATAAGGTCAATACCGAGCAGGTTGACGGTCATCAAAAAGAGGTCATTGATGAAATTGATTATAAAATCAAACGGGTCATGGAGCTGTTGAACGAGAATAACGCAGATGATGATTTCAGCAACAGGATACTTTTCCCGCTCCAGAACACCAAAAAGAAGATTGCCGGAGAGTTAAGCATACCGCAGATTGCTTACAGTGTCAGGGAAGTTCAGGAGCTGTATGAAACCGCATTGATCTCAATTGAAGAAAAATTCATAAAAGAAGATAATTTGCCTCAGTCTCCTCCAAAAGAGATCAAAACCATAAAAGTTGCAAAGTTCAACAAAAAAGCTCACCTTGATAGTGAAGATGATGTCAATCTGTTTATCGAAGCCGTCAGATCTGAGTTACTTAAAGCAATCCAGGGGAACTATAAGATAAGGGTTCAATAAGCTCTAACAAGGTGAATTTAGATCAACAAAAGGAAACAGCTCCATGAGAATTAAACATATAAAAGTAGATAATTTCAAATCTTTGGTTGATTTTGAGTTGCCCCTTGCCAAGTTTAACTGCATCGTCGGGTTGAATGGATCAGGAAAAACAACGATATTGCAGTTCTTTGATTTCTTGTCCCAGCAGGTACGAGGAAAGTTTAAAGAATGGCTGAACAAGAGGCATTGGGAATCATCGGATATCAACTCCAAATTGACAAAAAAATTGAATATCAACTTTGAAATACTGCTTGAAGATTCAGAAAATGCTGAAATTAATTGGTCCGCAAGTTTCAATCGCAGAACATTGAGCTCTACTTCGGAAAGGATTGTTTGGAATGGGAATCTGATTTTAAAAGTGGAAGATGGAAATTATTCCCTCTGGGATTATGATACATCAGCAGATAATTCTGAACGGAAACATGCAAAAAAAGATGGCTCTGAAGTTAAACTCATTGTTTCTGCCTCAATTGGCAGTATTGAAATATCAGGCCCTATACCTTTTGATTATCAAGGCTCCATTATGTCTCAATTAAAAGAATCTCAACTTCCACCCAAGATACGCCAACTTAAAAAATTCATAGGAGAGATCCACTCTCTGGATCTTCTTGCACCCGAGCTGTTGAGGCAAAGAACAAGAGAATCCGGGAACAGTCTTGGATTAGGCGGTGAACGGTTATCTGCTTTTTTGTATGAGATGAGTCCTGAAAAAAGATCAAAAATCCTGAATAAAATGACTCGATGCTATCCCAATCTGAAAGGAATCGATATCTCTGCCATGCGATCCGGTTGGAAGAAGTTGACCTTTCAAGAAGCATTTCAAAAGCACTCATTAAAAACAGAAGCAAGGCATGTTGCAGACGGGTTCCTACGGCTATTGGCCATATTTGCTCAACTGTCCAAAGAGCAGAGTTTTCTTTTACTGGATGAAATAGAAAATGGAATCAACCCGGAGCTCATTGAATTTATGATGGACTCCCTGGTTGAAGCACGACCGCAGGTAACGGTCACGACCCACAGCCCCATGGTGTTGAACTATATTGAAGATAATGTCGCCATTGAAGGGGTTGTTTATCTCTACAAGGAGAAAACCGGAAAGACCCAGGCTATCCGGTTATTTGATATTCCATCCATGCGTAAGAAGTTGACCGTTATGGGGCCGGGGGAGGTTTATGAGGATACACTGCTGGGTCAGCTTGAAGATGAAATCATGAGTCTCAAAGATCCAGATCAAATCAGCAAAAATGGGAGTCGATAAATGTTTCTTCTGTTGAGTGGAGAAGGGCCAACAGATATTGGAACATCTGATGAAGCTGTCGGCCCCATGTCTAAATTCGTTGACCAATGGATCTCACGGAGAAGTGACTATTCTCTTCTTGAGAGTGGTACCTATAAAATCATCTCGGAGCATGAACTGGCTTCGAGATCAAAAGAGTTGAAATCACGATCTCGAAGAGGAAAAAGAACCCCCGTTGAAACCGCATATTACTATCGGAATGCCAGAGCATTGGCACGGATACTCCACGAAGAGAGTCAAACACAAGACTGGAATTTGGAAGAGATGATTCCAGTCCTGTTCAGAGATACCGACAACACCGCAAGTTCAGGTAGAGGCGAGTGGCAAGACAAGTGGGACTCCATCATCAATGGATTTCTTGCTGAAGAGGTGGAAACAGGTGTTCCCATGGTTCCCAAACCCAAGTCGGAAGCCTGGCTACTATGTGCATTGCGGGACAAGTACCAGCATTGTGCAGCACTGGAAAATGAATCCGGCAATGATAACTCTCCAAACAGTTTGAAAAGTCAACTGGAAGAATCTCTTGGGGAGAAAGTCACAAGAGAGTTACTCAATGATAAAATTGATCAGGGAGAGATCAATATAAACCGAATTGAGGACATGCAAAGTCTCAACAATTTCAAAGATAGGTTGGATGAAGTCCTGGATGCACTATTACCTCCATTGATACAAGATTGATCACCAAATCCAGACTATTCACTGACGTTTTTGCATTTATTCAGGTTCTAAACGAGGAAAAAGAATGAACACCTCCCAAATCAAAGCATACGCACCCAAAGCAAGAACCGACTTCATCGAAGCCGTCACCGAAAAAGCCGCCCGATACGGTATCCACAAAAAACATATCGAACCCATCAGGTTCGAAGGGGACGTTGCCATCATCGGAGATAAGGCGGTTTCCAGAACAGAAGGTGAGCAGAGGGAAAGACTGGTCAGGCGGGTCAACCAATCGGGATTTGAGATGTTCATCCGATCCAGTGCCTATACCTGGTTTAACCGATTCGTTGCAATCAGATACATGGAGCTTCATGATTTCCTGGATCATGGATATCGTGTTCTCAGCAGCCCGGACGGCTCTCTCCATCCTGAAATCATCGGCCATGCAGCAGATGTCGATCTCCCCGGCCTTGACAAAGATACGGTCATCGAACTCAAACTTGCCGGAGACAGGGACAACGAGCTTTTCCGAATGCTCTTGATCGCACAGTGCAACGCACTCCACAATGCCATGCCCTTTCTGTTCGGGAAGGTGGACAACGAAGAAGAGCTTCTGCTGCCGGACAATCTGCTTCACACCGGATCTCCCCTTCACAATCTTGTCACCGAGGTGGATGAAGAACTCTGGGAAGATGTGGAGATCATCGGATGGATCTATCAGTTCTACATCTCGGAGAAAAAGGATGAGGTGATTGGAAAGCAGGTCAAAAGCGAGGATATCCCCGCAGCCACCCAGCTTTTCACCCCAAACTGGATCGTCAAATACATGGTTCAGAACACCCTGGGACGCATGTGGCTGGCAACCTATCCCGATTCCTCCCTGCGGAATAAGATGGAGTACTACATCGAACCTGCCGAGCAGGAACCAGACGTTCAAAAAGAGCTTGATGCCACCATCCCAAAAGAGCTTGATCCCGAAACCCTCACCTTTTTAGATCCGGCATGTGGTTCCGGCCATATCCTTGTGGAAGCGTATGACATTCTAAAAGAGATCTATCTGGAGCGGGGATACCGAACCCGTGAGATTCCCCGGCTCATCCTTGAAAAAAATCTCTTTGGTCTTGATATTGACGACAGGGCAGCCCAGCTTGCCAATTTTGCCGTGATGATGCGAGCCAGAAACGATGACAGAAGGCTTTTCACACGGGATGATCTTAAAACCAATATTCTCTCCATCACCGAGAGCAAGGGGCTTGATCAGGAAAAGCTAAAATCTGCTCTGAAAACAGGCAGAGTAAAAGATCATGCGTTGACATCTGCCCGGATTCAGGAACTGATCGAACTGTTTCACCATGCCAAAACCTTTGGCTCTCTCTTGACCATTCCAGATGAGATTGTGAAAGAGCTTGATGCTCTTGAATCCATTATTGAATCAAGCGGGGAGCTGACAGATGATCTTATCGGGTTTATCAGCGGAGAAGAGCTGGGGGAGTTGATGCCGCTTGTAAAGCAGGCACAGCTTTTATCAAAAAAATATGACTGCGTGGTGGCTAATCCGCCTTATATGGGAAGTAAGGGGATGAATCCCATGTTGAAGGCGTTTGCAAAGAAGCAGTTTCCGGACAGTAAGTCTGATCTGTTTGCCATTTCCGTAGAACGAATCATGGACATGGTGCTAAAAAATAAGCATATTGGGGTCATGACACCATTTACATGGATGTTTCTGAGTTCATATGAAAAATTAAGAAGTAAAATACTATTCCAAAACACACTAACTTCACTCATACGTCCTGAATATCATGCCTTTTTTGACTCTGCATATGTTCCTGTATGTACTTTTATAATGCAATCAACATCGCTGTTGAATTATAAAGCATCATTTATTGATCTTTCAAAATTTTATGGAGCACAATTACAAGCACCGAAGACATTGGAAGCCATTCAAAATCCAGATTGTGGGTGGTTCTTTAATGCTTCTGCTGGTGATTTTAAGAAGATTCCTGGGAGTCCGGTTGCTTATTGGATTGGGAAGAGATTATATGATATATTCATTAATTCAGATCCTTTAGGCACAATTGCCTCACCACGAGCAGGTTTAGCAACTGGAGATAATATAACTTATCAAAAATATTGGTCTGAGGTATCATTCAAAAATATTGCCTTTGATTGCCAATCAAATAAAGAAAGTCAAAAACGTGCTGAAAAATGGTATCCATGCAATAGTGGTGGACATTTCCGAAAATGGTTCGGAAATAATGAAATTCTGGTTAATTGGCAACATGATGGTCATGAGATTCGAAACTTTCGAAATGAAAATGGTAAGTTAAGGTCAAGACCACAAAATACTCAATTTTATTTTAGACCTGGTATCACATGGACTAAACTTAGTTCATCGTCATTTGCAGCACGTCTCAGAGAAGATTGTTTTATTTTTGATGATACAGGTAGATCCGCCTTTCCAAAAAACAATGATCATATAAAACCACTTCTTGCCTTCCTTTGTTCAAAATTATCATCTTTTATACTTAATCTTTTAAATCCTTCTATGAGTTTTACAAGCGGTGATATCTCTAATCTGCCGATCTTATTATTATTTTTAAACAAAATTAATAATGACAAAGATGTAATTGATAAATCAATACTAATTTCAAAAAAAGATTGGGATGCATATGAAACGTCTTGGGACTTCACTAATTTCTCCCTTCTTTACCCTGACTATCACGCTACAAATTTAAGTACAACTTACACCAATCTACACAAGCACTGGCAGCAAACCACCTTTGAGATGCAACATCTCGAAGAAGAAAACAACCGCATATTCATAGAAGCCTACGGTCTTGAAGACGAACTCACCCCAGAAGTTCCCCTTCACGAAATCACCCTCACT